>NZ_BAAHXB010000015.1:0-75878 GCF_054657215.1 Endothiovibrio diazotrophicus | reverse complement strand
GTCCTCCCACTCCCACGGCTCGATCCCCCATAGTCCGACAGGCTCCTAGGACTGCTCGCGCCCATAGAGCCACACCAGGTGGCGCACTCTTTCAGCCAGCCCGTCGGGGAACTGCTCCCAGTCGAAACGCCAGCTCCAGTTGCCTTCGGAGGTGCCGGGCGTGTTCATCCGATGCTCGCCGTCCAGCTCCAGCAGATCCTGCATCGGCACCACCGCCAGGCAGGCGATCGAGCCGAAGGCGGCACGGATCAGCGGCCACGGCATCAGATCGGCGGGAAAACCGAGATATTCGCGCACCCGCTGCTGGACTTCCGGGGGTAGCTCGCGGTACCAGCCGATGGTGGTGTTGTTGTCATGGGTACCGGTATAGACCACGCTGTTGAGCTCGTGGTGGTGCGGCAAATAGGGGTTGTTCGGGCCATCGCCGAAAGCGAAGTGAAGGATCTTCATTCCCGGCAGATGAAAACGGCGACGCAAGGCGTGGACCTCTTCGGTGATCAGCCCCAGATCCTCGGCGACGAACGGCAGCGGCTGGAATTCGCGGTGGAGCACCTGAAAAAGCGCCTTCCCCGGCGCCTCCACCCATCGGCCGTTGATCGCCGTCTCCTCATGGGCGGGAATCTCCCAGTAGGCCTGGAAACCGCGGAAGTGGTCGATGCGCACCAGATCGAAAAGCCCTCGCTGGGTATGGATACGCTGTCGCCACCAGTGGAAATCGTCCTGCTCCATCACCTCCCAGCGATAGAGCGGGTTGCCCCAACGCTGGCCGGTCGCGGAAAAATAGTCGGGGGGAACACCGGCAATCACCGTGGGGTGCCCCCGCTCGTCGAGGGAGAAGTACTCGGGGTGAGCCCAGACGTCGGAGGAGTCGTGAGCGACGAAGATCGGCAGATCGCCGAACAGCAGTACACCGCGCTCATTGGCGTAGTGTTTCAGCGCCATCCACTGGCGGTGGAACAGGAACTGCTCGAAACGCACCTGCTCCACCTCTTCGGCGAGCCGCTCGCCGGCCTGCTCCAGCGTCCCCGGCCGACGGTCGCGTAGCGCGGTCTCCCACTGCCACCAGGGGCGGTTGCCCTGATCGCGGCGCAGCGCGCTGTAGAGGGCGAAATCGGCGAGCCAATAGGCGTGCTCGAGGATGAAACGATGGTAGGCATCGCGATCCTGTGGACTCGCCCCCTTCTCGAAGCGGTGGCGCGCATCCCGCAAACGAAGCAGGCGATGGGTGGCCGCATCACCGTCGGCGGGTGGACCACACGGCTCCAGCCAGCCCCAGTCACAGAGCAGCCGGATGCTCACCAACTGTGGGGCGCCGGCGTGAACCGAGAGACATTGATAGGGCGAGCCGTCCTCGTGGGTGGGGCCGATCGGCAACATCTGCCAGACCGTGATGCCGGCGGCGGCGAGAAAATCGACGAAACGGTAGGCATCAGGCCCGAGATCGCCGCTTTCGACGCCGCCCGGAAGCGAGGTGGGGTGGAGCAGTACGCCGGCCCGCCGGCGATCGAGGGTCAACTCGTGATGGTGCATAGAAGAACATCCAACGCAAAGACGCAAAGGCGCAAAGGGCACAAAGAGATAACTTCACTCCACCCCCCTTTGCGTTCTTCGCGCCTTTGCGCCTTTGCGTTTAATCCAATCAATTGGCGGGGCAGGTCAGCTGGGCTTGCCCTGGCGCATCACGCCGCCGGCGGCGACAAAGTCGGTGCCGCCGTGGGTGAAGCTCTCGAACAGCGCCGCGGGAGGCTCGACCTCGATCATCCGATAGAGGGTGCGCAGATGGCTGCGGTAGAGCCCCTCGAAGTCCTTCACCGCATCGGCCGGGTTGTAGTCGCCGAACCACCAGAACCAGTCGGAACCCTCGCAGATGGCAAGCTGGTGTTCGGCCGCCGCCAACGCCTCGCCGGAGAGCCCCGCGGCCACCGCTTCGTCGAAGGCCCGTTTGGCCTCGATCAGCATCTCCCAACCGAGGTTCTTGTCACGTTCGCCGATCCAGGTGGAGAAGGTGCCGTAGACCCAGCTGCCGGCCACCAGGTGGGGGATCGTCCTCCGGCAGCCACAGTCGGGCGCGTCGAGACAGGCGGAGAAGGTGGTCAGCTCGATGGAGGGGTGCTCCGCCAACCGCCGGTAGAGCGCGGAGAGGAAATAGTAACCGTTCTCCGGGTAGTACTCCCAGGCGTTCTCGCCGTCAAGGATCACCGAGACCACGCTGTCCCGCTCCTCGTGGCAGGCCGCCGCAATGTTCTCCAGATGGCCGATGAAGTCGCTCACCGCGTCGTCGGCGTGCCAACTGGCGTAGGTGAAACCGATCAGATCGGAGAGACCGTCGTCGCGGAAGAAACAGGCGAGCTCCCCCCCCTCCAACACATAGGGGTGAAACAAACCGTCACCGCAAACACCACGGGAAGGGGCCCCGCCGGCAGCGGCCAGGCTGTTGCGCAACACCCCTTCCCCGCTGGCGGCCCAGTGGAACCCGCCCTTCTCCAGCGCACGCAGGGAGGCGTCGCTGACGCTCCCTTCCGCCGGCCAGCAGCCCTTGGGATCGAAGCCGAAGTGGCGGCGGAACACCGCGATCCCCTCACGGATGTGCCACTGGGTGCGCTCCTCGCCGCCGGGGTACTGGACCCGCGGCAACTCGGCATGGGGCATGGCCTGGCGGGCGCTGTCGATGTCGAGCAGCAACGGCGCGATGGGGTGGGCGTAGGGGGTAACCGAGAGTTCCGCCTTGCCGGCCAGCGCCAGCAGCCGGTAGCGCTCGATCACCCCGGAGAGCAGCTCGCCGATCACCTGCACCAGCAGCCGCCGCTCCTCCAGGGAGTAGTCCACCCCCTTGTCCATCAGCCGCTTCACCCGGGAGTCGACGCGGCGCACGCTCTCGCCGAGCCAGGCGAGGTGGTACCACACCACCAGATCGGCGAGGTACTGATCGTTGAGATAGCGCGCCATGCCGTCGCGCTCAGCCGCCCAGTTGGCCAGCTCGACCAGCCGGCGGTAGTGGGGGAAGCGGTTGATCAACCGCTCCTCGTTGGCGCGCAGGCAGTTGCGCACCAGCTCCAGCCGAGCAGCCGGATCCTCCGTGAAGCTCCCGCCGTGCAAGGCGGCGAGCAGGGGGTCTGCAATCGGCTCACCACGTTCCAGATGGGCGGCCACCTGATCGGCGTAGTCGTCGATCTGCTCCAGCAGCGTGGGGGCGAAATTGACCACCGCACAGGCCCCATCGGGGGCCGCCTCCAGATGGGCGGCCATGTCGACGTAGTCCTTGATGGCGTGGAGATAGGTCCACGGCAGATGGTAGGTACCGTCCTCGGCATCCTTGTAGAAAGGCTGGTGCATGTGCCAATAGAGCACCACCCGCAGGCGTTTCGCTCCACTCACCACCATCAGGGCCTCAAATTGACCATCTCGGGGGTCACCAGCACCACCCCGCCGGGGGTGACGTGATACCGCTCGGCGTCCTTGGCCAGATCGACGCCGATCTCGGTATCGGGCGGGATGTCACACCCCTTGTCGACCACCGCCTTCTTGATCGTGCAGTTCCGCCCCACCTTCACCTGCGGCAGGATCACGGAGTCCTCGATGTGGGAGTAAGAGCTCACCTTGACGTCGGAGAAGAGCAGCGAATGGCGCAGATAGGCCCCGGAGATGACGCAGCCACCGGAGACCATGGAGTCCACCGCCATGCCGCGCCGCTCGTCGTCGTCGAAGATGAACTTGGCCGGCGGCAGTTGCTCCTGGTAGGTCCAGATGTGCCACTCCTCGTCGTAGAGATTGAGCGGCGGGGTGACGTCGACCAGCTCCAGGTTGGCGAGCCAGAAGGCATCCACCGTACCGACGTCGCGCCAGTAGGCCTGGCGACCGCTCTGCACGTCGCGGAACGGGTAGGCGATCACCCGGTAGTTGTCGATCACCCTGGGGATGACGTTCTTGCCGAAGTCGTGGGCGGAGTCGGGATTGGCTGCATCCTCCACCAGCTGCTGGGCGAGGAAGCGGGTGTTGAAGACGTAGATGCCCATGGAGGCGAGCGCCACGTCGTCGCGTCCCGGCATCGGCGGCGGCTCGCTCGGCTTCTCGACGAAGGAGACCACCCGGTTGCGCTCGTTGACCGCCATCACGCCGAACGCCTTGGCTTCCTCGATCGGCACCTCAATGCAGCCGACGGTGAGGTCCGCCCCGTGCTCCACGTGGTGAGCGATCATCGGACCGTAGTCCATCTTGTAGATGTGGTCGCCGGCGAGGATCAGCACGTACTCCGGATCGTGGGCGCGGATGATGTCGAGGTTCTGATGGATCGCATCCGCGGTGCCGGCGTACCACTCCTCCTTCACCCGCTGCTGCGCCGGCAGCAGCTCGACGAATTCGTTGAACTCTCCGCGCAGGAAGCCCCAGCCCTTCTGCACATGCTGGATCAACGAGTGGGCCTTGTACTGGGTGACCACACCGACCCGGCGGATGCCGGAATTGATGCAGTTGGAGAGCGGGAAATCGATGATACGGAACTTGCCGCCGAAGGGCACCGCAGGCTTGGCGCGCCAGTTGGTGAGGTCTTGCAACCGGCTGCCGCGCCCACCGGCGAGAATCAGGGCCAGCGTATCGCGGGTCAGGCGACTGACGAAACGCGGGCTGTTGTTGCCATTCATGAATGCCCCCTAATCGCAATAGACAACGTAAACCGAAGCCCAAAATCCGAACGCTTCGGCAAATTCCGGTAATGGTAGCACCAATCCACAGGAGCGAATATTTCAAGGAGGTTTCCCGCGGAATTGGCGCGTGCCTCCGCCAGGGGTTACTGGTATCTTCGTCGCTCTTTCCCGCCCGCGACACCCCTCCGCCGGCTGCGGCGACCAACCGAACCGAGTGAGGCCATGAAAAAGTCCGAAACCCTCTCCCCCGAGCTGCTGCGCATCGTTGAAGCCCGCCACCACGACCCCTTCGAGGTCCTGGGCCGTCATTCGATCGGCGACGGGCGGATACGGATCCGCGCCCACCTGCCCCATGCCGAGGAGGTGATGGTGGTGGACGGCCCGCAGTTGGCGCGCATCCCCGGCACCGATCTCTTCGAATGGAGCGGCCCGGCGGACGGCATCGACGCGCGCTACCGCCTCCAGTGGCGCGAGGACGACGGCCAACGGCACGAACGCCACGACCCCTACTGTTTCCCCCTCCAGCTAGGCGACCTGGACCTCCATCTGTTCGGCGAGGGGCGCCACTGGCACGCCTACCGCTTCCTCGGCGCCCACCCCCACAGCGCCGACGGGGTCGACGGGATGCGCTTCGCGGTATGGGCGCCGGCCGCCGAGCGGATCAGCGTGGTCGGCGACTTCAACCGCTGGGACGGCCGCGCCCACCCGATGCGGGTGCGCGGCGCCAGCGGGGTGTGGGAGCTGTTCATCCCCGGCGTCGGCGCGGGGGTGCAGTACAAGTTCGAGATCCGCAACCGCGACAGCGGCGCGGTCTTCCTCAAGTCCGACCCCTACGGCCAGCGCTACGAGATGCGCCCCGGCACCGCCAGCATCACCACCGAAGGCAGCCGCTACCCGTGGGCCGACGGGGAGTGGCTGCAACAGCGCGAGCACGCCGATTGGCTGCACGCGCCGATGTCGATCTACGAGGTCCACCTCGGCTCCTGGCGCCGAACGCGCGACGGCGGCTTCCTCAACTACCGCGAACTGGCCCACCAACTGGTGGCCCATGTCACCGATCTCGGCTTCACCCACATCGAGCTGCTGCCGGTCTCCGAGCACCCCCTGGACGCCTCCTGGGGTTACCAGTGCCTCGGCTACTACGCCCCCACCAGCCGCCACGGCGCCCCCGACGACTTCCGCTACTTCGTCGACCACTGCCACAAGCACGGCATCGGCGTGTTCCTCGACTGGGTGCCGGCCCACTTCCCGAAGGACGCCCATGGGCTGGCCCGCTTCGACGGCACCGCGCTCTACGAGCACGAAGACCCGCGCCAGGGCGAACACCGCGACTGGTCGACGCTGATCTTCAACTACGGCCGCAACGAGGTGAAGAACTTCCTCCTCTCCAACGCGCTGTACTGGCTGGAGGAGTTCCACATCGACGGCCTGCGGGTCGACGCGGTGGCCTCGATGCTCTACCTGGACTACTCGCGCAACGACGGCGAGTGGATCCCCAACAAGTACGGCGGTCGCGAGAACCTCGAGGCGATCGAATTCCTGCGCGAGCTCAACCACGTCGCCCACGGCGAATACCCCGGCGCGCTGATCGTCGCCGAGGAGTCCACTTCCTGGCCGCAGGTGACCCGCCCCACCTACGTCGGCGGACTGGGCTTCTCGATGAAGTGGAACATGGGGTGGATGAACGACACCCTGGAGTACTTCCACAAGGAGCCGGTGTTCCGCGCCTACCACCACGACTGGCTCACCTTCTCGATGCTCTACGCCTTCACCGAGAACTTCATGCTCCCGTTCAGCCACGACGAGGTGGTCCACGGCAAGGGCTCGATGCTCGACAAGATGCCCGGGGACGCCTGGCAGAAGTTCGCCAACCTGCGGCTGCTCTACTGCTACCAGTTCCTCCATCCCGGCAAGAAGCTGCTGTTCATGGGCTGTGAATTCGGCCAGGGGCGGGAGTGGAACTTCGACGAGGCCCTCGACTGGGACCTGCTGGCCTACCCCTACCAGAGCGGCGTACAGGCACTGGTGCGCGACCTCAACCAGCTCTATCGCGGCGAGCGCGCGCTGCACGGACGCGAATTCGAGTGGGACGGCTTCGAGTGGATCGACTGCCACGACTCCAGCCAATCCACCCTCTCCTTCCTGCGCCGCGACGACGACCACTTCCTGGTGGTGGTGCTCAACTTCACCCCGGAGCCGCGCCGCGACTACCGCATCGGCGTCCCCGCCGCCGGCACCTACCGCGAAGTGCTCAACTCCGACTCCGAGTATTACGCGGGCAGCAACACCGGCAACGACGTGGTGGTGAGCGAAGAGAAGCCGTGGATGGGCCGCGACCACTCGGTGGTGCTCACCCTGCCGCCGCTGGCGGCGATCGTGCTGCGCCTGGAGGAGTAGGTCGGCGCTACCGCGCCGACGCGAACGGGGGCACCGCGCTTCCGTCGCCCGCCTTGCTTGCCGAACGGGACGCCCCATCCGGAATGAATGTGATGGCCGTAAGCCCGCTGCTTCCGTTCACGTCGGCGCAGTAGCGCCGACCTACGATCTTCTATTTACAACGGCGGAAGGGCAACGCAGAGAGCGCAAAGACGCAGAGAAGAGATCCAATCGGTTTTTCTTCTTTGCGTTCTCTGCGTCTTTGCGTCCTCCGCGTTATCCCTCCCGACGCCGAAAATGAACCGTGTTCAGTCATAATCGATACGGGTCTGCGCGCCGTTCTCCGGACGCTGGTCGAAGCCGCGCGCCTTCGCCCAGCGGGAGAGGATCTTCTGCAACAGCTTGGCGGCGGTCATGTCGGAGACCCGGCTCGGCTCGGGGATCAGCTCGACGATGTCCGCCCCGCGCAGGTCGATGTTCGGATTGGCGAACAGCACCTCCAGCAGATCCAGCCCGTGGTGCCAGGTGAGTCCCCCCGGCTGCGGGGTGCCAGTGCCACCGATCAGCGCCGGGTCGAAAGCGTCCACGTCGATGGACAGGTAGACCGGGCCGCTGAGCCCGCGCACCTGGTCGAGGAAGCGCGGCCAGCCGTCACCGCGGTGGATCATCCGGTCGGTGAAGCAGGCGATACGATCGGACGACTCGATCAGCGCCGCCTCGCCCTCGAAGATCGAGCGGATGCCCGCCTGAAGGATGCGGTGCCCCTCCTCATGGAGGTGGTACATCGGGGTGGCGTGGCTGTAGCGACTCCCCTCATAACGCCCGCGCAGGTCGGCATGGGCATCCAGGTGGACGACCGTGCCGAGTTCCGGCATGCGCGCCCGCACCAGCGAAGGGGTCACCGAGTGATCGCCTCCCAGGGCGATGAACATCTTCTCCGCCGGCACCTCGGCCGCCGCCTCCTCCAGCCGCTGCATGTACTTCTTCGCCTTCTCCTTCTTCTTAGGCACCAGCGGGGCCTCCACCCGCAGCTCCAGGTGGCGGGTCGGCGACCAGCGCAGATCCTCGTCGTAAAACTCCAGCTGTTCGCTCGCCTCCAGGATCGCCGCCGGTCCCTCCTCCGCGCCCCCCTTGTAGGAGACGGAGCCACCCCACGGCACCGGCAGGATCACCAGATCGGCCTCCTCCATGGAGGCGTTGGGCAGCGCAAGAAAGTGCAGTTCGGTCACGGATTCAGACTCCAGCGTTGATGGGAATTCGGGTGTCGTAGGTTGGGTTGAGCGCAGCGAAGCCCAACAGGCGACGGGAAGGACCGCAAGGGATCGTGGGAAAAGGCGGACGTCCGAGGCATTCCAACCGCCCGTCGGGCTTCGCTGCGCTCAACCCAACCGACGTAAACCACCGGTTGTCATTGGGTATTGGTTGCCCTTACCACCGTGCGAATCGCAGCGGTGAGCGCGGCGAGGTCGGCGTCGTCCATCACGTAGGGCGGCATCACGTAGACCAGTCGGCCGAAAGGGCGCACCCACACCCCCTCCTCGACGAAGCGGGGCTGGATCCACGCCATCTCCACCGGCCGGCGCATCTCCACCACGCCGATCGCCCCCAGCACCCGCACGTCGGCCACCTGCGGCAGCGACGCCAGTCCGCTCAACCCCTCGCGGAGGGCGGATTCTATCCGCGCCACGTCGCCGCGCCAATCCCCTTCCAGCAGCAGCCGGATACTCTCCCCCGCCACCGCGCAGGCGAGCGGATTGCCCATGAAGGTGGGCCCGTGCATGAACAGTCCCGGAGCGCCCGATGAGATGGTCTCGGCCACCCTGACGGTCGCCAGGGTCGCAGCGAGCGTCATGTAGCCGCCGGTGAGCGCCTTGCCCAGGGTCATGATGTCCGGCGCCACCCCCGCGTGGTCGGCGGCGAACAGCTCGCCGCTACGGCCGAAACCGGTGGCGATCTCGTCGAAGATCAGCAACGCCTCGAAGCGGTCGCACAGCCGGCGCAGCTCCCGCAGATAGTCCGCACGATAGAAGCGCATCCCGCCCGCCCCCTGCACCACCGGTTCGAGGATCACCGCGGCGAGTTCATCGCGATGGGCATCGAGCAACCGCTCCATGTCGGCCAGATCCCGTTCCTTGCCCGACTCCCGTCCCAACGGCTCCGGCGCCTCGGCGAAGAGGTGCTGTGGCAGCACCCCGCTGAACAGCGAATGCATACCGTTGACCGGATCGCACACCGCCATCGCGCCGAAGGTGTCGCCGTGGTAACCGTTGCGCACGGTGAGCAGGCGCTGCTTTCGTGGGCGACCGGCGGCGTGCCAATACTGGATCGCCATCTTGATCGCCACCTCCACCGAGACCGAACCGGAGTCGGCGAGGAAGACCCGCTCCAGCGGCTCGGGGGTGATCTCGACCAGTTGACGCGCCAGCTCGATGGCCGGCCCGTGGGTCAGCCCGCCGAACATGACGTGGGCCATCTTCCGCAGTTGCCGCTCGATGGCACCGTTGAGCCGCGGGTGGTTGTAGCCGTGGATCGCCGACCACCACGAGCTCATCCCGTCGATCAGCTCACGCCCATCGGCCAGCCGCAAGCGCACGCCCTCGGCGGACTCCACTATGAACGGAGCGACCGCCGGCGGCATCGCCGCATACGGATGCCAGATGTGTTCCCGATCGAAATCGATTGCCGGTTGATCCACCGTCATCTCCACGGTGCCCGTAGGTCGGCGCTACTGCGCCGACGCGAACGGAGGCACCTCTGCCTGATTTGCTGACGAAACCGTCCGAGCGGCTCGGCTCGTTCGGAAAGATTCCCGCCAACCACACCCCGCTGCCTCCGTTTCGTCGCCGCGGTAGCGGCGACCTACGAAGATACGGCGCCCCTTCGTGCGACCCGACTCCTACGCCTCGGATGCGCATTCTACCGGTTGGCGGCGTGAATCGAAGGTATAGAGCGCCAGCCCGAAAAGGATCATCACACTGCCCGTCCACACCCGCTCCGAGATCACCTCGCCATTGAGCGCGCTCCCCAGCAGCAGCGCCAGCACCGGGGTGATCAGGGTGATCAACGCCACCCGGCTCGCCTCCACCCGCGCCAGCACGTAGAAGTACATGACGAAGCCGAGCACCGAGCCCACCGACCCCAGATAGAGGATCGCCGCCACGCTGCGCTCCGGCATCACCGCCGGCACGCCGTCACCGAACAGCGCGTAGGTGAACAGAAAGAGCGGGGTGGCCACCAGCAACCCGCCACCGGTCTGGGCGAGCGCCGGCACCCCGGCGCCGAGCCGCTTCACCCACACCGAACTGGTCGAGTGGATCAGCGTCGCACAGAGGATCGCCCCACCGCCGAGCAGCGCGTCCTCCCCCACCCCCTGACCGGCGAAGATCACCGGCAGCCCGCCGAAACCGAGCACCATGCCGAGACTCTTCAACGGAGTGAAGGCGCGCTCCCCCAGCCACACCGCCGCCGCCAGTCCGGTGACGATCGGCGTCAAGCCGAAGATCACCGAGATCCAGCCCGAGGGCAGGAACTGCGCCCCCCAATAGGTGACGGTCATCGCCCCGAAGATCCCCATGCCGGCGGCGAGATAGGCGCGGCGCGCCTGGCGGTGCCACGGCAGCGGCAGACGCCACAGCGCCATCGCCAGCAGGCAGATCGCCAACCCCACGGACATGCGCGCGGTAACGCCGAAGAGGAAACCCACCCCCTCGCCGCTCCACTTGATCGCCAACGGAGTGGTGGTCCAGATCGCCACCACCGCCAGGTACGCCGCCGGCACGGACATCGCCATTCCCTCCTATCGTCGCCCGCATCGGGAGCCGGTCGGGCTCCCGGAAAAAGAAAAGGCCGCGGGGGTTGCCCGCGGCCTTTTCGGTGAAGAGTCGTTTTTTCTGATTGCGCTTCAAACGGCTCGTCGACACTCCAGGCACGGGCGGGCGCCACCGGTCGGGATTACCCAACGGCGTAGGCGGACCACCATGTGCAGAGTGCGATTCATGGTTCGAGTCTCCCAGTGTTGCGACACTTCGTCAACCGTTCGTTCACGTCCGATGACCGACCGCGACGCTTCGGTTAGGATTGGCCGAGGAACGCGAAGACGTTGCCGCATGAACGAACAACAACACGATCCACAAGGGACCATACCGCCCGCCCCGCGGGCGCCCACTCCGAGAACCTTAGCGAGGAAACCCATGAGCCAGACCAAGATCCTGCTCGACGAGTCCGAGATCCCCACCCACTGGTACAACGTCGTCGCCGACATGCCCAACGCCCCGGCGCCCGTGCTCGGCCCCGACGGAAATCCGATCGGTCCCGAGGCGCTCACCGCGATCTTTCCGATGTCGCTGATCGAGCAGGAGGTCTCGGCCGAACGCTGGATCGAGATCCCGGAGAAGGTGCGCGAGATCTACCAGTTGTGGCGGCCCGCGCCGATGTTCCGCGCCCACCGCCTGGAGCAGGCCCTGGGGACCCCGGCGAGGATCTACTACAAGTACGAGGGGGTCAGCCCCGCCGGCTCGCACAAGCCCAACACCGCGGTGGCCCAGGCCTACTACAACAAGGAGGCGGGCATCAAACGGCTCGCCACCGAGACCGGCGCCGGCCAGTGGGGCTCCTCGCTCTCCATGGTCGGCAAGATGTTCGGGCTGGAGGTCCGCGTCTACATGGTCAAGGTGAGCTACGAGCAGAAGCCGTTCCGCCGCTCGATGATGCACACCTGGGGCGGCGAGGTGATCGCCAGCCCGTCGACCCACACCGCCGCCGGACGCAAGATCCTCGCCGAACACCCCGACTCCCCCGGCTCGCTCGGCATCGCCATCTCCGAGGCGGCGGAGGAGGCGGCCTCGCGCCCCGACACCAACTACGCGCTGGGCTCGGTGCTCAACCACGTGCTGCTCCACCAGACCGTCATCGGCCTGGAGGCGAAGAAGCAGTTCGAGAAGGTGGGCGACTACCCCGACATGATCTTCGCCCCCTGCGGCGGCGGCTCCAACTTCGGCGGCGCCGCCTTCCCCTTCTTCGCCGACAAGGCCGCCGGCAAGGAGATCCGGCTGGTGGCGGTAGAGCCCGCCTCCTGCCCGACGCTGACCCGCGGCCACTACGCCTACGACTTCGGCGACTCGGTGGGACTCACCCCGCTGCTCAAGATGTACACCCTCGGCCACGACTTCGTGCCGCCCGGCATCCACGCCGGCGGACTGCGCTACCACGGCGACTCGGCACTGGTCTCCCAGCTCTACAACGAGCAGCTGATCGAGGCGGTGGCGGTGAAGCAGAACGCCACCTTCGAGGCCGGCGTGCTGTTCGCCCAGCACGAGGGGATCATCCCGGCACCGGAGTCCAACCACGCCATCGCCGCCTGCATCGACGAGGCGCGCCGCTGCAAGGAGAGCGGCGAGGCGAAGACGCTGTTCTTCAACCTCTCCGGCCACGGCCACTTCGACATGGGCGCCTACGACCGCTACTTCAGCGGCGAGCTGGAGGACTACGCCTATCCGGAGGAGGAGATCGAGGCGGCGCTCCACCGACTGCCCAAGGTGGGATAACCCTGCCCCGGCTACCACGGCTCACGTGGTAGCCGTTCCCCCAACCCGGCGTTGCCCATCGCCCGGTTCCCCACACCGGCAGCGCAACGCCCCGCCCCCACGGTCTCTTCGAAAAAACCGCCCATCAGCGAAACGGGACGCCGATGGCGACGGGATCAACGACACAATTTTCCGAGATTTTCACTGCCTTGCCGATTTGCTGCGGGGCCGCTTGACAGCCAGCGCACCGCTCACTAGCTTGAGCGGGAAATTCACCAAGGAGAGGAAGATGATCGCCATGAAGAAGGCACCCAACCTACCCCTGTTCGCCTCCGCGCTCGCCCTGCTCGGCGCCACCGCGCTCCACGCCGAGGAGGCCACCACCACCGACACCTCGGCGGAAACCACCCTGCCGTTCAAGACCGCCTCCCAGCCACAGCCGCTGTTCGACAGCGCAGGGCTCCTGCGGCTGCCGTGGGTACAGACGGACGACGCCACCTACTCCGCCGACCTCACCGCGGACCCCGCCACCGGGCTCTTCCAGCTCACCCACGTGGAGCCGCTCGCCGACAACGCCGAGAGCTACAGCGACCCCGGTTTCGACGCGACGCTGGCGGCCCAGCTCGAAGCGTTCGTCGGGCGGCTGGTCAGCTACTACCAGCGCCCCGGCGCCATCGCCCAGGTGACCGTCGACGGCAAGACCTGGTACGGGGTGGCCGGAACCTCGCGCGTCGACTCCAACCGCCCGATGCACCACCCCGACCGCTTCCGCGTCGGCAGCATCAGCAAGACCTTCGTCGCCACCACCATCCTGGAGCTGGTCGGCGAAGGCCGGCTCAGCCTGGACAACGACCACCTGAGCCAGTGGCTGCCGGAGGTCCCCAACGCCGCGCAGATCACCATCCGCCAGTTGCTCGCCCACACCAGCGGCATCTACGACTACGTCCAGTGCACCTCGATCCAGAACGGCATGCAGACCGATCCGCTGGAGATGTACACCCGCCAGCAACTGCTCGACCTGGCGACCGGCATGCCCGCCTACAATGAGCCCGGCGCCGGCTACCACTACTCCAACACCAACTACCTGATCCTCGGCATGATCATCGAGCAGGTGACCGGCAAGTCGCTGCCCGAGGCGCTCCATCAGTATCTGCTGGCACCGCTGCGCATGGCCCACACCGGCATGCCGGAGGACCCCTCCATCGCCGGGGCCTACGCCCACGGCTACGTGGACTACAACGGCAACCACGTCTTCGACCCCACCGACGACACCACCTTCATCGACCCCTCCATCGCCTGGGCCTCCGGGACCGTGGTCTCCAACATGTACGACCTGACCAACTGGGGCCGGCACTTCGCCGAGGGGGACATGTTGACCCCGGAGGTGCTCGCCCAGCGGGTGCAGGATCTGAACCAGATGTACTCGGGCTACCCGGTCTACTACGGGCTGGGGATCATCAAGATCAACGACTTCCTCGGCCACGGCGGGCTGATGCAGGGGTACCAGACCTACATCTTCTACGACCCGGTCCGCCACGTCGGGATCAACCTCTCGATGAACCGCTATCCGCTGGAGAACACCTCGTCGGTATCCTGCCCCGGCGGCGAAAGCTCCACCACCTCACTGACCATCGACAGCAGCGACCCGGCCACCGAGGACGGGATGCTGCTCTGGTTCGCGCTGGATCAACTGGTGGAGAACTACCTCAGCCCGTCGTCGGAGAGCACCGCAACCAACACCCGCGGCGCAGACGACGAGCGCTCAACCATGGCGCGAATCGCCGGCTTCCGCACCCCGGACGGGCGCAACTTCATGGATCTGCTGACCAGCCGTCCGCCGAAGCGGCCCTGATCGCCCCCCCCGGGGCGACAACGACGAAGGCCCCACCCGGCAACGGGCGGGGCCTTCGTCGTTGTCGCGGCCAGCCCGTCAGCAGATGTTCCCGGCAAGGCGCGAGATCATGTCGTAGTACTTGCTCGCCGCCTGGTTGGAGGACTGATTCTGGGCGGTGCGCAGCTTCATCACGCCGTCGTGGAAGTTGCGGGTGTAGGTGCGCACGATGTCGGCCAGCGAGAGGGCGATGTTGTGGTGCAGCTTCGCCCGGGTGTGAGGCAGGTCGAGAAACAGGGCATCGAGCCGCTCCCCGGAGAGCACGTGAAGGGTCAGTCGGCCGTGGGCACGCACGGTGGCGCTGCGCTCGCGCCCGTCCAGATAGGAGATCTCTCCGAAGGTGGTGGGGGCGCCGAGGGTCGCCAGGGTGGCGGGGGCATAAGGCGGCAGCGGGATCTCGGTCTTCACGCTCCCCGCCGGCAGCAGGTAGATATCCCGCCCCTGGCTGCCCGCCTCGATGATCACCTCGCCATCGTCGCAGCCGCGGGTGTGGCCGCACTCGCCGAACAGCAGGCGGATCTCGAAGGCGCTGAAGCCGGTGAACAGCCGGGTGGACTGGATCACCGGGATATCGAGTTGTACCGTGGCGTGTCCGGTCATGCGTTCCCCCTCCCGTCGAGTACCCTTCGCATCGGGATCATTGCGGAGCGTTCGAAGCCGTGCCGCCGGTAGTAGCGCTGGGCGGCCTCGTTGCTGCGGTCGGTGAGCAGGGTGATGCGCCCGCAGCCCGCCCCCTCGGCGAGTTCGACGGCGGCCTCCAACAGGCGCGAGCCGATACCGCCGCCGCGCCGTTCGGGGTGGACCACCATGTCCTCGAGCAGCCCCACCGGAGCGCCGAGGGCGGTGCTCACGGTGAACAACAGGTTGACCATGCCGACCACCCGCCCCTCCTCCCGCGCCACCAGGATCCGCCCCACCGCGGGCGCCTCGATGATCCGCCGCAGGCCGCGGGCCTGGACGGCACGGTCCGGCCGAAACTCCGCCTCCTGGGTGAACAGCAGGTCCAGGAGATCACACAGTTGGGGGATCTCGTCGGCGTCGGCGGGGGAGATTTCGATGCTCATCGGTAGGTCAATCGCAGAAGGTAACGGTGGCCGTCGACAGTGACGCGGTCGCCGTCGGCGAAGTGTTCGGCGGGCACCAGCTTGCCATCGCGGTCCAGGTCGATCCACAGGCCGTCGTCGGCGAAGCGGCCGTCGTGCCGGCGCTGCTCGAAGGCCACCGCGGTGTAGATCCCGCGGCCGAGGCGCAGGCGGGCGGCATAGTGGCAGCGGGCGTAGAAGGCGGCCCGCCAGCGCTGCTCCTGGTAGCGGGCGAACAGCCACACCCGATAGGGGCGGGTAGTCGCCTCGTCCTTCAGCGGGATGTTGAGATCGAGTTCCACACCGGCGGCGCCGCGACCGTTGGGTGCCTTCTCCACCGGCGGGCCGTCGTCGCTGAGGTCATGGTTCAGATTGCGGTCGACGTAGAAGCGCCACGGTTCGCCGGCGGCGTCGAGGGCGACCACGATTCGGCTGTGGGGGCCACTGCCGAGGGGCAGCCTCCCGTAGAACGGTGTTCCCCGGTAGGCGGGCTCCCGACCCAGCTCCGCCGGCCGCTGTGCGGCGAGGTGCAGCGGACTCTGAGCGGAGGCGAGGCCGAGGGGCGAGCCACGGGTGAGGTAGCGGAAGTCGCGGTAGAGGTCGATGGTCAGGCCGTCGCCGTCGGCGGTAAGCAGCGGCAGCGGACCCCGCGGCGCCTCGGTCGGAACGATCTCCGGCACGGGGGCAGCCGCGGCGGCAGGCTCGACGGCAACGCGGCGGACTGCCTCCCCCGTCACCGCTGTCGGGGAGACGGGATCGGGCTCCCGCGCCGGCAGGACGGAACGCCGCGACGCGGGGGCTCCGGTGGCGGAGGTAGGTGCGACGTCCGACGCTTGATCGAGGCCCTGGCCGACCGCCCTCACCCGATCGGTCAACCGTTCGGCGAGCGGGCCATCCGCGTGGAGGGTCTGCTCGACACCCCGCTGGAGCGGCGCGAACCAGGGTCGGAGAAAGAAGAAGAGCACCGCCGCCACCGCCAGCCAGCGCAGGGGACGGAAATGCCGCGAGTGCTTGGGTGAGGCCGTCGACGAGTACGGCGGGCGCTGCCCCTCTGCGCGGAAGAGGTGGGGTCGTTCGGCGCGTAGCGCCTCGCGCCGCCCCCGCACATAGGCGCGCGCGTCACCGGCCCCGCCCCCCGTATCCTCCCGATAGAGCTGCACCGCCCGCCGCTCCTCTCCGGCCAACAGTGCGCGGTCGATCAGGAAACGGGCCTTGTCGGAGAGCGGATTCACGATGGCGATTTGCCTGGATCGGGGTTCGGGAGAGTGTATTCCTTCCACACCTTCGGTGCCCTGCCAATCGGAGCGTCACCACCGACGACGCCCCCGACAAACGCAGCCGGGCATCTCAACTTTGCGCACTGGCACTGAACTCGTACTCGGTGTTGAAGAAGGCGAAGATCCCCTTGACCCGCTCCCGGGTGCGCTCGTCGAGCTCGCGGAAATGCAGGCCGTAATGGTGCTCCCCGCCGTGGCCCCGATACCACTGGATCTCGGCGCTCAGCGCCAGCGGGGTCTGGTTGCGGAACGCCTTCTCGTCCTCGTAGGGCAGGCGCAACTTCAGCGTCACCGTTCCCCGCTCCTCGGGGAGCGCCCGCGGCAGTTGCAGGCGGGCCCCCTCCAGGCTGATGTCCTGGGTAATCCCCTCCAGGCGGAACTCCCCCTGGTTCACCGCGGTGACCAGATTGCGCTCCAGTCGCGGGAGGCGCCGCTTCTCTCCCGGCGCCCGCTCGTTGCGCAGCACCTCGCGGAAGGTGAAACCGGAGATGATCGCATCCATCTCCTCGGTCAACTTGTACAGGCTGTCGCCGATGTCGGCGGTCACCTCCACCTTGGCGGAGCTGGAGCCGAGGGTCTCGAAGAGCCGCTCCAGGGTCTCCTGGAGCGCCCCCAGGGCCTCGATCTGCTGACGGCTCTCGCCGGCGATCGCCTCGGCCCCACCGACCACCGATGCAACCCCGGTGCCCATCCCCTCGATCACCGCGGCGGTGCTGCGCGCCCGTTCGCCGCTCGCCGCCACCCGCGTGGCGACCTCCCGCATCGCCTCCACCGCCCTGCCGACCCGCCCGCGCAGGGTACTGATGATCTCGTCGATCTCGTGGGCGGAGCTGGAGGTGTTGGCGGCGAGCGCCCGCACCTCGTCGGCGACTACCGCGAATCCACGACCATGGTCGCCGGCCCGCGCCGCCTCGATGGCGGCGTTGAGCGCCAGCAGGTTGGTCTGATCGGCGATCTGGGAGATGGTGCCGGTGATGGTGTTGATCTGCTCGGCGGTGTCGGAAAGGAGCCCCATCTCCTCGGCCACCGCCGAGACCTCGCCGTTGGTGCGCTCCATCTCGCGCAGGTTCTCCTCCACCGCGGCGACCCCCTGACGAGCCTGCTCGGCCATCGCCCGGGCCTGCTCGGTGGCCGCCTCGGCGCGCCCCTGCACCGATTGGGAGACCCCGGCGAGGCGATCGGTCACCCCGCGCACCTCGTCGGAGCGGGCCTGTTCGTGCTTGCCCACCTCGGCGATTTCGTGGGCGATCGCCGAGATCTGGTAGGCCGACTGGCCCATTGAGCGGGCGCCGCCGTCCACCTGGTTGAGGATCGCGCGCAGCTTGTCGACCATCGCGTTGAAGTGGCGGCCGATGCGTCCCAGCTCGTCCAGGCTTGCGATCTCCACGCGGCGGGTGAGGTCCCCCGCCTCCACCTCCTTGAGGGCGACGATCAGCTCGTGCATCGGACGGACGAAGAGGTTGGCCACCACCGCGATGACGATGAACTGTACCGACAGTTCCAGCGCCGACTCCCACACCGCATTGAAGATGAAGGTGTCGCGGGCGGCCACCAACCCCTCCACCACCCCCGCCGGTGCCCCGCCGTGGCGGGCGATGTCCACCGATTCGCCGAGGGCACCGGCGGCCAGCCAGCGGTTGTAGATCGTGGTGATCATGGTTACGGCGAAAAAGCCGAACTGCAGCTTCCAGCGGATGCTGAGGCGGGAGAACCAGTTCACGAAACGTTCCTCAGTGGGTCGAGGCGGCGTGTTGTGGTTATGGGGTGTGCCGCGGGAAAGCCGGGAGGTCGGCGCTATATTCCCACAGCGGGTGGCGGGGGACAACGCGAGACGGGCGGGGATGTATATCAGATAGGGATTACAGCGACATGACCCGGCGGGGGACGCTCACAGGGCGTGCCGCGCGCGCTGTGGTGGTCGAGGCCTCTTCCTCAACGAGTTCCTACCGAGCGGTCCACGAAGCGCCTTCGCTCGACACGGCGGCCACAGGCCGCCCTATAGGGCGCGCCATGCGCGCCGTGGTAATCGAAGCGGCCATCCTCGACGCATCCCGCCGAACGGCCTGCGAAGTGCCTTCGCTCGGCACGGCGGCCACGGGCCGCCCTATAGGACGCCGGCGACCGCCCGCCGGGTCCGCTCCTCCTCCGCCCCCTCCCCCTCGACGATCAGCACCCGGTCCCCTGCGGCATGCAGCAGCAGGCCGGGAGCGACGAAGTCAAAGGGTGCGACCCGCTCCCCTGCGGCGACGCCGAGGCGCTCCTTGGCCCAGGCGAGGTAGCCCTGGCGGAACTCCTCGGCATCCGCCGGGCTGTCCCAGCGGGTGTCCCACACCAGCAGGTCGCCGCGCCCCTTGCGCCCCACCAGCAACAGCCGGTCGCCGCCCCAGCCCGCCGCCGCCGCGGCCCGTTGCTCCGGCGCCAGCGGCGCCAACAGGGTGCGGATGAAGTATTCGCCGGCGCTGGTGCCATACCGGCTGTCGGCGCCGAGGGCCCTGGCCAGGGCATCGGCACGCGCGCTCAGCCGCACCGGCAGCGCCGCCTCGCGCCGCGCCAGCTTCTCCCCGTGGAGCACCTGCTCGGTGGTCGCCGGTGGGTCGCGCAGCATGCCGGCGAACCCCGCCGTTCCCTTCTCACCGAGACGGTTGATCACCAGGTAGGGGCCGAAGGAATAGGGAAAACCGACCAGCGCATCGAGTGTCCCGAGGCCGTCGTCCAGACCGCCCAGCAGCTCCTCGTAGCGCGCGCTGAGGAGCGCGACCGGGTCCTGCCCTTCGAGCTGTGATCGGGCGCGATCGACCTGGATCAGCACCGGCGCCAGCTCCGCCTGCCCCTCCACCAGCGCGGAGAGGGCGAGGGTCTGGTCGAGCGTCGCGGCGTGGTCGCGCTGCAGCGCGACCAGCGAGGTGGAGCGGTCCTGCGCGGCGTGGACCAGTTCGTGGAGCAGCACCCGGGTCTGGGCGCGCGAGCCGATCCCGCTCACCAGCAGGATGTGGCCGGCGTCGGGGAGGTAGAGCCCCTGGGTACCGCGGCTGCCGACCCGCTGGAACCAGTCGCCGTAGCTCTCCCCGTCGCCGAGCAGGCCGAAGTGGCGCAGCAGCCGGCTCTCCCCCTCGGCCACCCGTGCCGCCTCCGGGTCGTCGATGCGCGGCGCGTCGAGGCGCCCGCGCGCCTCCTCCCGCGGCAGTTCGACGATCGCCACCGGCGGGCCCAGCGGCAGGCCGGTGACCCGCGCCACCACCTTGGCGAGGCGCGCGCTGTTGTCGGCCGGGCGCAGACGGTGGGTATCGTTGCGGAAGTACTCCAGCAGCGCGTCGCCGTCGAGGGCCTGCACCGGAGCGGCGAGCGCGAGCGCGAGCAGCGCGCCGCCGAGCCGCGCCCTCCCTCCCCGCGGCGCGGCGCGCTCAGCCGCCGAACCGTTCGAGCATCTCATGGGCATAGACGATCTCCACGTTGCGATGGGCGCCGGTGGCCAGCGCCGCGGCCAGTAGCGGGATGCCGCCGGCGGGGTCGCCGGATTCGGCGCGCACCGCGCCGAGCAGGTAGAGCACCTCGCAGCGGCGGTTGGGGGTGTTGGCGTAGGGCAGCAGCGCGTCCTCCTCCAGGTCGCCCAGCAGGTAGTGGACGCGGGTGTCGATCCAGGCGTCGGCGCCGGACTGCGCCAGCCGCTCGAGGATCTCGCTGCGGTCGCGCTGGAGGTCGCCGAGGCGGCGCGCAAGGGCCATCATCATCACCTCGATGTCGCGCCGCTGGGGGGAGATCTCGAAGCGCCGCTTGAAGGTCTCGTAGGCGGCGTCGTAGACCCCCAGCTTGAGCAGGTTGATGCCCAGGTACTCGACCACCCGGGGACTGACGGCGAGGCGGTCGAGCAGCCCGGCGAGCGCCTGCGGCGGGATGCCGCCATCGCTCTGCGCCAGCGACTTCAGGTAAAACGCGCCGTAAAAGTAGGCCTGGTTGACGTCGGGGTGCCCCTGCGCATCGAGCAGGCGTTTGTAGGCCGCGGCCGCCTCGCGATGCAGCCCGCGCCGGCTGTAGGCGGCATAGAAACGCGGGATCACCCCCTGCGCGTACTCTCCGCCGTCCGCCTCCAGGGCGAGGGCGAGCGCACCACCCGGCTCGCCCCGCTCGGCAAAGTGGTCGATCAGCACACCGGCATAGAGGTCGTCGCGGTTGTAGCGGCGGAAGGCGCGCAACACCTTCAACGCGCTCGCCCGGTCGCCCTGGCGCAGATAGAAGACGGCCAGCCGGCCGGGCGCGACCGAGGTGGGGTAGCGCTCGGCGGCCTGCTGAAACCAGCGCTCCGCCTCCAGCACGTTGCCCGCCGCCTCGCTGGCGCGGGCGAAGCCGTTCATGGCGCCGCCGGAGCCGTTCTCTTTGGCCTCGCCCCACAGTGCAAGGGCCTCCTCGATCTTCCCCTGCTTGAGATAGATGTCGGCGACGTGCCCCGCCGCCCGCCCACCGGTCAGCGACTGGTCGCCGTTCTCCAGGTAGCGGTTCCACACCGCCGCCGCCTCGTCGAGGCGCCCCTCGCCCTCCAGCAGCTCGCCGAGCTGCCAGTAGGCGGCCGAATCCTCCGGGGCGAGGCGCAGCGCCTCGCGAAAACGCGCCTCCGCCGCCGCCTTGTCCCCGGCGTCCCAACGCCGATTGCCGAGCGCCACCAGTACCCACGGCTGCCGCTCGACCGGCCCGACCCCGGCCGCCTCCGCCGCCGCGCCATCGTCCTTCAGCCACTCGACGTAGGCGGCGGGGTCGCTCGGGAACAGCGCGATGGCGTTGCGCTCCGCGCGTGCCGCCAGCGGGCGCAGGAGCAGCTGACGGTAGTAGCCGGCAAGCCGCCGCCACCCCTCGGCGTTGGGCAGCAGGCGTTGGTGCAACCGCTCCAGCATGCGCAGTCGGTAGGGGTAGTCGACGACATCGCGCAGCCACTTCAGGTCGGCCACCACGTCGGCCTCGAGCTCCATGCCGGTGGCGGCCGCCAGCCGACCATCGTCACGGCCGCTGCGCACCGCCTGGTAGTCCCCCTGCTGATGGTGCTCCATCAGGGTCAGGGTGCGGGTCAGCGGGCTGTCGCCGTAGATTCGCGCCACCCGCTCGCGCCACTTGCGTGCCTCCGCACCGCGGGACAGCACCCGCGACTCCAGCTGATGGCGGTAGTAGAGCGCCTCGGCCATCTCCCCGCGCAACCACCGCCCCAGGGTCGCCGCCGCCAGCAAGGCGCCGCCGCGCTTGAGGTGGGGCGCATCGGCGAACAACCGCTGGTGGACCGCCACCCACTTCTCCGCGGCGTCATCCGAGTCCACCTGACTGCGCGCCAGCGTCTCGAACCCCGCCTCCGCGGTAACCGCCGACAGGTCGAACAGCCGCTGTGCCAGGACGAGGTGATCCTCCACCACATCCAGCGGATAGTCGGTGAGCCCGCGGCGGTTTTGCGCCACCGAGCCCCGCGCGCCGTAATAGAGCTGGAGCGGGCGCGCCTCGGGAAAGGCATCGGCCAACAGATCGAACAGCGCCCGCGCCCGCTCGGTCAGCTCGGTGTCGTAACAGGCGGCGGCGAGGAGGAAACCGTTGAGCCGCGGCTTGCCCTCGCCGCTCGCCCACAGCGCCGCCAGGCCGTCGACGTCGCGGGTGATGTAGGCACGCAGCAGCCGCGCCTCGTAGTCCTGCCGGCCGTCACGCTCCAACTGGCGCAGCGCCGCGTCCGGGTAGCCCAGGGCAAGCAGCAAGGTGGGACGCACCTCGGCCGCCGCCGCCGGCGCAAAGGTGGCCCCCAGCAGGTAGTAGGCGAGCGCCTGGCGGGCGGCCAGTTCGGCGTTTTCGCCGCCGAACAGCGGCTGCTTGAACAGCGCCGCCCAGGCCCACTGGCGGGAGAGCCCGAGCAGCGCCCCCGCCCCCTGCTCGCCGCTGCGCAGCGCCTGGTCGAGGTCAAGGGAGTGCTCGATCAGCCGGCCGTAGTCGAAGTAGACCTCCGCCCCCACTACCGCCTGCTGGTCGGCGAGGTGGTGGCTCAGCGCGTCGCGCCCATCGCCGGCGAGGAGCTTGGCAAAGGCCGCCTCCACCGCCGTCAGGTTGGCCGCCACCGCGGGCGGACGGTTGGAGAGCTCCAGCGGGTAGTGCGCCGCCCCTTCGGTGAGGGTGATCCGGTAGCGCCCCTCGCCGAGCGGCTCGCTCTGTTCGCTCACCTCCGGGAGGGGCGCTTGCGGCGCGAAGAGGCGGCTGAAGGCGCGCACCCCCTCGACCATGCCGGCAGTCAACCGCCGGTCGGCGGGGACGCGGAACGGCGCCTCGGCCTCGCGCACCAGCGCCGCCGCGGTGATCGTCCCCGGGGCGGCGGGAGGCGCATCGTCGGCATTGCCGCGGGTGTAGTACCAGCTGCCGTGGATCTCGTTCTCGGTGACCACCCGCCTGCCGGTGACCGCCTCCACCGTATCCACCAGACCGAGCCGCAGGAGCAACCGGTAGCGCAAGACGTCGGAGCCGAGAACCACCCCGACCACGATCAGCAACAGCGCGACCATGGCCAGTTGGCGGCGGCCACCGACATGCAGGAAGGCCGGCCCCCGCCGCACGGGCGAGGGGTCGGCGGCGGTCGATGGCGGGGCGACCGGTCTCTCCGGCGGTGGCGGTACTTCCCGCCGCGCGAGCGAGGAGGCGGGAACCACCGGCCACACCGTGGCCTCCGCGCCGAGGCCACGCAACGCCTCGGCAATGCGCTCCGCCTGCCGCTCCCCCATCGGCCGGGTCAACATCGCCGGCAGGCGCCTGAGCCCCCGCTCCAGCTGCTCCCGATCGGCGTCGCGGGCGTGGCGCAGCAGGAATTCGATCACCCGCCGCCGCACCTCTGCGCCCGCCGCCCCCTCCAGCACCACACGCCCCTGGCGCTCCTCCGCCATCGCGGCTCCCTCGCACAATTGTTATGAATGGATCGGCTCCACGCCTCGTTGCGGGACGTGAACACCCGTTCATGTCACGGGATCGAACACGCGGCGTCAAGCCGGTAGAGTCACGTAGGAGAGGGCTTACGAGCCGGGAAACGATCCGGCGACCACCTCCCGGGGTGTTTTCTGAATCCCTTCCCGGAGCGAGACGAACGATTCGACACAACCCACCCCTCCGTCTGTCGCGTTCTCTACAGCCGCCACCCTCGACCTATCCCGACAAACACGATAAGTTATTGATTCGATGCGTCCCCCCGACTTGGCCCAAAAGTTGATAAAGCTGCACGGATAAAGCATCGGCATCTCGCACCGAAACGGTGCGTCACTCTGCCGGCGCTTGTCGGCAACGCCGTAAAGCCGTGCGGGGGATCGGACGTCCCCCGGCGATCTTCCAGTCGTTCCCCGATTGGCCCGCTGCTTGCCTTGTCAAGCCGGATCCAGGGGAGCCATCCCGATCAGGAGAAGAACCCATGACCAACGCCGCTTTCGACTCGATCCTCGCCGGCCTCGACGCCGGAGACGTGGTGCCCTATCTCGGCGCCGACGCCCTGCGCGGAGTCTCCGGCGTGGCGGACGGCCAGCCGATCCCCGCCGACAGCGACAGCCTGATCCTCGCCATGAACAACGGCCGGCCGATGGCCCCCAAGCTGATGTACGAATTCCCCCGCGCGGCGATGAACCTGGAGCTGAAGAAGGGGCGCAAATTCATCACCCGCTTCCTCACCAAGCTCTACGGCGAAACCGAATGGACGGTGAGCGAACTGCACCGCTGGCTGGCCGGGCGGGAACTGCCCTACATCGTCGACATCAACCGCGACCTGCAGTTGCAAAACCTCTATAGCGGCCGCCCGCACACCCTGATCCTCGGCGTCGCCCGCATCGGCGGCACCGAATACCGCTTCAAGCTGTTCCACTCCGACGGCACCGCCTACCGCGAGGTCAGCCTCGACGAGGTGGACACCTCCCTGCCGGTGCTCTTCAAGCCCCACGGCTCACCGCAGCCCGAGGCCAACTACATCGCCTCGGACGCCGACTTCGTCGACTACATCACCGAGCTGATGGGCGGCTTCTCGATCCCCCCCTTCCTCAAGCAGCAGCGCAAGGACAAGCGCTACCTGCTGCTCGGTATGCGTCTGCTGCGCGACACCCAGCGGATGGTACTCTCGGATATCATCTACGACGCCGCCCGGCCATCCGGCTGGGTGCTGATCCCCGAGCCCACCGCCAAGGAGCGCCGCTTCTGCGAAAAGCGGGGGCTGAGCGTGGTGGAGGCCGACTGGAGCGATCTCATCGAGTACGCCGCGACCACCTCCGCCGCCGCCTGACACGGAAGGCAGGGAAGCCGCCGTCCCGATCAATAGCTGGAACGACCCCTTGATTCACCCCGACCCGATCCTCGACGCCACCCCGCCCGCCTCGCCGGAGGCGGCCCCCGGCGCCCCCGCGCAGCGGCTGTTCCGCTCCATCGAGCATGACGCCGAGGGGGCCTACGGCCGCTTCAAGTCCTACCGCCTGGGCAGTGCCTTCCAGCCCATCTACAGCCTGGCCCACCACCGCGCGGTGGGCTTCGAGGCGCTGCTGCGGGCGCGCAACGATGGGGGCGAGCCGGTCTCGCCGCTGGAGGTGTTCGCCTGCGCCGAGGGGGAGGAGGAGATCATTCGCCTCGACCGGGTCTGCCGCGCCATGCACGTCGACAACCATCGGCGGCTGGCCACCGACGAGGGGTGGCTGTTTCTCAACACCGACCCGCGGGTGGTGCTGCCCGGCGCCCGCTACGGCAGCTTCTTCGCCGAGATGCTCGAACACTATGGGCTGCCGGCACGGCGGGTGGTGGTGGAGATCCTGGAGGGGGCGATCGACGACGAGGGGCGGCTCGCCGCGGCGGTGGAGTACTACCGCGGGCTCGGATGTCTGGTGGCGGTGGACGACTTCGGCGCCGGCCACTCCAACTTCGACCGCATCTGGCGGCTCGCCCCGGACATCGTCAAGCTCGACCGCTCGGTGATCGTCCAGTCGACCAGCAACCGCCACGCCCGGCGGATGCTGCCCAATCTGGTCTCGCTGATCCACGAGGCGGGCAGTCTGGTGCTCGCCGAGGGGGTGGAGACCGAGGAGGAGGCACTGCTCTCGATCGACGCCGAGGTGGACATGGTGCAGGGCTACCACTTCGCCCGCCCCGCCCCCGCCACCCCGCAGACGATGGCCAAGCACCCGCGGCTGACCGAGCTGTGCGACACCTTCCGCGGCCTTGCGGCCACCGGCGAGGAGCGGCGCCAGCGGGCGCTCGCCCCCTACCGGCTCGCCTTCGACCACGCCGCGGCCTCGCTCGGCGCCGGGGTGGAGCTGGAGGTGGCCGCCTACCGGCTGATGAACCAGCCGGCGGTGAAGCGTTGCTACCTGCTCGATGCCCGTGGTTATCAGGTGGCGGCGATCCTCCCCGCGTGGGACCAGGACGAGCGCTTCACCCCGCTGGCCAACGAGGACGCCTCGTCGTGGTTCCGCCGCCGCTACTTCCGCCGGGCGCTGGCCAGGCCGGGGCAGCAGTACACCTCGCCGCCCTACCTCTCGCTCACCGGCGTGCACCTCTGCGTGACGCTGTCGATGGCGCTGCCGCTGGACGGCGAGACGCTGGTGTTGTGCTGCGACCTGGACTGGGACGCCCTCGATCCCGACGGGCCTGCGACCGGGGCCTGAAACCGGGGTCGACGGAAGATTTGACCGTGAAATGTCAGACATAAGGTGAAGACATGAAGGGCATGAAGGCTCCTCGTTCGCTCGTCACCTCCCTCGTCCTTCCGTTGGCCGTAGGTTGGCGCTACCGCGCCGACGCAAACGGAAGCACCATCGCCCAGTCACGCGCCGCACCGTCCGAACGGCACGGTTTGCTCGGTAAAGAGCGCATCCACCGATACCCCGCTGCTTCCGATTCGTCGCGGCGGTAGCCGCGACCTACGAGGTCGCAGCGCCCTCACGCTCCATGATCCATGGCGAAAAAAATGCTTTGGGGATCAAAGAGATCACCCTCAACGCCCCCCACCCGCGGCGAGGAGCGCCACGGCCTGCCGTTCGCAGTGGGCACGCACGCCGGGATCGAGGGACTTCAGCCAGCGCTCGGGGATGCCGTCGAGGCCGTAGTAGGCACCGGCGATCATGCCGGCGATGGCGCCGGTGGTGTCGGCGTCCCCACCGCGGTTGACCACGTCGATCAGACACTGCTCGAAGTCGTCGGTATCGAAAAAGGCCTGGAACACCGCGCGCAAGGTGTCGACGATGAAGCCGCTGGGGTTCTCCTCGCGCCGCTGGCGGAAGGCGAGGGCGGGCTGGGCGGTGGAAAGCTCCTGCACCGGCCCGTAGAGCAGGTCGAGCTTCTCCACCCCGCCCAGGCCGAGCTGGATCATCCGGTTGACGCACTCGGTTCCGGCATCGGAGAGCGGGTTGTGGTGGGTGACGTGGGCCTGGGCGCGGGAGGCGCGCACCATCAGCTCGTCGCGCCGGCCGTAGGTGAAGAGCGCCACCGGCAGGGTGCGCATCGCCGCGCCGTTGCCGGCATCGTGCTCGCTGAGCGGGGATTCGGGGTCGCCGGTGCGGCGGAAGTGGACGATGCCGCGGCGCACCGTGTTGCCGATGTCCACCGGCTTGCCGCGCATCCAGCAGTCGAAGGCCCAGGCCGCCGCCTCCGCCTCCACCGCCTGCTCCTCGACGATCGCCGCACCGAGGGCCAGCGCCATGGTGGTGTCGTCGGTCACCTGCCCCGCCTTCAGGCCGAGCCAGCCGCCGCCGGTGATGGCGTCGTGGGTACCATACTTGACCTGGATCTCGCGCGGGGTGAGGAACTCCACGGTGGCGCCGAGGGCGTCCCCCACCGCCATCCCCAGATAGGCCCCGACCGCCCGCTGCTCGAGATTCATTCCTCCGGCCCGAAGCACACCGCGTATTCGGCGCACGCCTCGCACGACGGCGCGCGGCAGGTGTAGATCCCCTCCTGCACGCAGAGCTGCTTGTAGAAGAAGCGCTTCCACTTCATGTCGCGGTCGTTCTTCTCAAAGAGCGTCGGGAAGTTGCCGCGGATCAGCGCCGAGAGGTCCTTGCGCGACCACAGCCCGAGGTCCTGCCACAGGTGGTCGCCGCCCATGCAGCCGGCGGCGAGGATCTCCGCCATCCACCCCTCGGCCGCGGCGTCCTCGCCCGCGGTATGGAGCAGGAACAGTTTGACCAGCTCCTCGCGCTCGGGCGTACGCTCGGGGTCGCCGCTCTCCTTGAGCGGCGCGTCGGGCAGCACCACGCCGGGGAAGTGGTGGGCGAGCATCGCCATGAAGGCGCCGTAGTCGAGGCCGAGCCAGGCGGGCAGCACCCCCTCGTCGCCCCACCAGGAGTCGATCATCCGCGCCAGCCACTCGTCGTTGGGGCGCCCGGCACGCTGGGGGATCAGCCGCCCGTAGACGGTGTCACGCATGGTCGAGGAGGTTCGGCTCTTCATCAACATCGCTCGCTCCTTGTGTCTGGAGGGTCCGCAAATGAACGCAAATTGACGCGAATAATAGTGAAATAGCCCTATTACAATTTGCGTTCATTTGCGGACAAAATCTCTGTTCAAGCCGGTTCGCACGGCGCGTCCCGGTGCGATTTGGGACACGCCTCGACGTTCTCTTCAGGCAACGTGGTAAGTCCGATCCAGGCGGCCACCGCCGCCGCGTCGAAGCCCTGCCGGCACTCGTCCTCCACCTCCATCAGCGGCCGGCGGATCAACAGCGGCTCGGCGACCATCGCGGCCAGCGCCTGCTCTTCGTTGAAGGTCGCCGGGTCGATGATCCCGTCACGCACCGAGGGGGCGGTGACGTTGAACCACTCGACCACCGGCCGGTCGCCGAAGAAGCGGCGCAGGGTATCGGGCCGCCACGGCTCCTTGAGCAGATCGCGGGCGATCACCGTATGCCCGGAGGCGGCCAACAACCGCTTCTGCTTGGTGTTGTTGATACACCCGGTTTTTTCGTAAAAGGTCACTGTCGCCATCGGCACTCTCTAACTCCGCATCACCCTGTAGGAGCGGCCCCTAGGCCGCGATGACGCCGTTTCCCGTTCCCCCGCAAACCAAACCGATGCGCCGCACTCCGCCCCATCGCGGCCTAGGGGCCGCTCCTACAGGGTTCGGCGATCCTCAGGCCGCCGCCAGCGCCAGCTTCTCCGGCGGGATGCCGGTGAGGCTCCCCGGCGGGTTGATCGGCTCACCGGCGGCGTCGAGGATCGCCCCCTCGATGGGGCAGATCGCCGCGCACTGCGGCTCGCTGAAGTGGCCATCACACTCAGTACACTTGCCCGCATCGATGGTGAAATGCGGCTTCGCCTCACTGATCGCCTGCTCCGGGCAGAGCGGCTCGCAGGCGTAGCAGTTGACGCAGGACTCGATGATCTTCAGGGCCATGATTCACCTCTTCAGATTAAGATTGGCCACGGAGCCACGGAGGACACGGAGCAGACCTCTTCTTCCGCCTCCGTGCCCTCCGTGGCTCCGTGGCGAATTCCTAAGCGACCGACGCGTGAGCCGCGGACTCGGCCAGCTTGCCGCTCTCGGCAAGGGTCCGGTAGGCCTTGGCCACCGCGGCGTCGATCTCCTCCATGGCGAACTCCACCATCGGCTGGATGCCGGCGGCCTCCAGGCCGGTCCACGGCTCCAGGCCGACCCGCGAGCAGAGCACCGCCTCGCACCCGTCCAGCGAGCGGATGATCTGATCGAGACGGCTCTCGGCGCCGCACTCGTCGCTGCCGGTGCAGTAGTTGGTGGCCTGGCGCGGCCCGATGAAGCGCACCCCCTCGGGGCTCGCCTCGTAGACCAGGAACTCCTTGGCGTAACCGAAGTGCTCGTTGACCACGCCGAAGCCCTTGGTCGCCACCGCGATCAAGGCCGGGCGGGTCGCCACCTGCGGCGCGCTGCGCTTGAGCTGATCCAGGGAGATCACCGCGACGGCGGCGTTGTCGTCCATCCGCTGCTTGATCTCCTCATGGACCTTGGCCCGCCGTTCCATGGCAGCGCCGTAATCGATCTCCATCAGCTCCACCTTCTCGGTGGTGAACTCGGAACCGCGATCCTCGCCGAGCATGCCCACCGCGTCGGCGCGGCACTGGCGGCAGTGACGCATCATGTTCATGTCGCCGGCGCAGGCGTCCTGCAGCGAGGCCAGCTCGGCGTCGCTCGGGCTGGGGTGCTCCATCACGCCGTAGTAAGTGCCGTGCTCGGCCTCGGCGATCAGCGGCATGATGTTGTGGAGGAAGGCGCCGCGCGCCTTCACCGCCTGGTTCACCTCTTTCAGGTGCTGGTCGTTGACGCCGGGGATCATCACTGAGTTGACCTTCACCAGCACCCCCTTCTCGGCGAGCAGTTCGAGCGACTTCATCTGCTGTTCGAGGAGGATCCTGGCGCCCTTCACGCCGCGGATGCGGCGGTGGTTCCAGAAGATCCAGGGGTAGATCTTGGCGCCGATCTCGGGGTCGATGGCGTTGATGGTGAGGGTGACGTGGCTGATGTTGTACTTGGCCAGCTCCTCGACGTGCTCGGGCAGGTTGAGGCCGTTGGTGGAGACACAGAGCTTGATGTCCGGGGTCTCCGCGGCGAGGCGGCGGAAGGTCTCGAAGGTGCGCTCGGGGTTGGCCATGGCATCCCCGGGGCCGGCGATGCCGACCACCGTCATCTGCGGGATCTCGGCGGCCACCGCCTTGACCTTGCGCACCGCCTGATCGGGGGTGAGCACCTCGGAGACCACGCCGGGGCGCGACTCGTTGGAGCAGTCGTACTTGCGGTTGCAGTAGTTGCACTGGATGTTGCAGGCCGGGGCCACCGCCACATGCATGCGGGCGAAGTGGTGGTGGGCCTTCTCGGAGTAGCAGGGGTGATCCCGCACCTGGTCGCGGATGTGCTCGGGCAGACCGGCGAGCGGCTCCGGGCGTCCTGCCCTCTCGCCGCATACAGGTCCTCCTGACCCTAACTGGTCTTCGCTGCCGCCGCAGGAGGAGGCGGAGCAGCCGCCGGCGGATTCGATCGGAGTGAGCTGGGTGGAACAGGCCATGGTTTTCTCCCCAAGTTTCGTATGGGAGGGGGTAGAGCAAGGGGCGTGCCCTGTCCGGCAGGGTAGCGTTTTATTGTTTTTTCATTGACTTAGCAATTAACCGCGTAGGCTACCCGTGTATTGCATGGCACCTTCGGGGGCAGTTTTGTGACGGATGCGACAAGGACTGCGGGGTTCGGGGCAGGGGGGATTGTCGGGTTTTCACCAAGTGCCTGGTTCAGCGTTGGATGATTGGCCATGAAGGGCGGGCAAAGAGGAACGAAGGACAGTAACCCACGGGAGCAGGTTCCAACCCCGTAGGTCGCGGCTACCGCCGCGACGGAACGGAGGCAGCGGGGTGTGAACGGAAGCGTTCTTTCCGAACGAGCCGCGACGTTCGGACGGTTTCGGCGTGGAATCAGACAACGGTGCTTCCGTTCGCGTCGGCGCGGTAGCGCCAACCTACGGGAAGGCTTCCTTTCACGTCCACGGCGGCTTCGTCACCGTCAACGTTAATCTCTCGGTGCTCTACTGCCCCCCTACAACTGATCGACCCCGTTGGGACATCAGCGAGGTTGCGGTATAACGGGCGCCCGTTCCCACCCACCGGAGACCACCGTGATCCTCGCCACCCTCGCCGACGCCGCCCGCTACGCCCCGCTCCACCCGCTGTTCGCCGAGGCGTTCCGCTTCCTCGCCCACCCCGACCTGGCGCAGTTGCCGGAGGGGCGCCACCCGATCAAGGGCGAGCGGCTCTTCGCCATCGTCGCCAAGGGGGCGGCACGACCCCGCGAGGAGGCGCCGCTGGAGGTCCACCGGCGCTACATCGACATCCAGTACGTGATCGCCGGCAACGACGAGATGGGCTGGCGTCCGCTGGGCGACTGCACCGATCCGGCGGGGGCCTACGACGAGGAGCGCGACCTGCTCTTCTTCCGCGACGCCCCGCGCGCCTGGTTCACCGTACGTCCCGGCGACTACGCGCTGTTCCTGCCCGGCGATGCCCACGCACCGATGACCGGCAGCGGCGAGATCCACAAGGTGGTGGTGAAAGTGGCGGTGGAGTGAGGCGGAAGAGGAGGCTTTAACCGCAGATTTCGCAGATTGACGCAGATTATTGGTCTTCCAGATCTGCGTTCATCTGCGCAATCTGCGGTTCACTCTTCTTCTTGCCGTTACCGCTTGAGATGGGCGGCCAGCGCGGAGTCCATGGTGGCGGCGTGGTGGCGAAACCAGTTGGGCACCTCGGCGAGATAGGCACGGGCCATCGCCGGCCGGCCAGCGGCAACCCGGCCGTTGAGCCGCTCCAGGTCGGCGAGCACCCGGCGGTGTTCCCCGCGGTGCTCGGTGGTGGCGGCAAAGCGGCTCTCCTCCATCAACCGGTCCTCGTTGGCGAAGTGCTCGCGGGTGTGCGCCAGCAGCTCGCCGAAGGCGGCGGCGAACGCCTCCCCCTTCGCCCCGTCGAGCCGGTTGACCCGCTCGACGAACTCCCGATGGGTCTCATCCATCTCCTCGACCCCGAGAAGAAACTGCTCATCGTTCCATTCAATCATCAGATCTTGCGCACCTTGATGTTCAGCGTCTGGATCCGGTAGGCGATCTGCCGCGGGGTCATGTTGAGCAGCCGCGCCGCCTTCGCCTGCACCCAGCCGGCCTGCTCCAACGCCGCGATCACCCGCTCGCGCTCGTCCATCTCCGGGTCGTCGAGGTCCACCGTCGGCGCCACCGCCGGGCGGGCGCCGCCGAGGATCTTCTCCTCCAGCCCGGTGAGCACCACGGTGTCGCCGTCGATCTCCCCCTCGGGACTCATCACCGCGGCGCGCTCCAGGGTGTTCTCCAGCTCGCGCACGTTGCCCGGCCAGTTGTGGCGCATCAGCATGCGCACCGCGCTGTCGCTGATCAGTAGCGGCCGCCCCTGGCTCTTGCCGATCTTCTCCACCAGGTGGCGGGAGAGCTGCGGCACGTCCTCGATGCGGTCGCGCAGCGGCGGCATCTGGATCGGCATCACGTTGAGCCGGTAGTAGAGGTCCTCGCGGAACTTCTCCTCCTCCACCTCGCGCTCCAGGTTGCGGTTGGTGGCGGCGATGATGCGCACATCCACCTTCAGCGTGCGGGTGCCGCCGACCCGCTCGAACTCGCCCTCCTGCAACACCCGCAGCAGCTTGGCCTGGAAGGTGGCGGAGATCTCGCCGATCTCGTCGAGGAACAGCGTGCCGCCGTCGGCCTGCTCGAAGCGCCCCTTGCGCTGGCTCGCCGCGCCGGTGAAGGCCCCCTTCTCGTGACCGAACAGCTCGGATTCGAGCAGGTTGTCAGGGAGCGCCGCACAGTTCAGTTTGACGAAGGGCCCGTTGGCCCGCGGCGAGTTGTAGTGGATGGCGTTGGCGATCAGCTCCTTGCCGGTACCGGACTCGCCGCGGATCAGCACCGTGGTGTTCCACTTCGCCACCTGGCGTACCTGGTCGAAGACCAGCCGCATCACCTGGGTGTGGCCGACCATGTTGTCGAAGCCGTAGTTGCCGCGCACGGTGCGGCGCAAGCGGTCGCGCTCTTGGGTGAGGTCCTGCTTCTCCTTCTCCACCTGGCGCGACAGGCGCAGCGACTGGGCGATCAGGTTGGCCACCATCTCCATGAACCGCGACCACTCGCCGAGCAGCTCGTCGGCGGCGATCTTCGGCTGGGCGGCGACCACCCCCACCGGCTCGCCGGGGCCGATGTGGATCGGCACGCCGATGAACGGCAGCTCCAGGTCGTAGAGACCGAGGCGATCGAGAAAACGCGGCTCGTCGGCGATCCGCCGTACCACCACGGTACGGTCATGGGAGAGGATCGCGCCGATGATCCCCTCGCCGGGGCGGTAGCGCACCGGTTCGGGCTTCACATCCTCGCGCTCGCAGTAGATGGCGTTGAGCAGCAGCTCGCCGCTCTCCGGATCGAGCAGGGTGACCATGCCGCGCTGCATCCCGCCCTGCTGGTGGAGGATCTTCAGCACGTCCTTGACCGTCTCGTTGGGGTCGAGCGAACGGTTGAGCACGTGGCTCACCCGGTAGAGGGTCTCCAGTTCGGTCTCCAGCAACTCGGAGCGGGTCGGCACCCGTTCGGTGGCGGGATAACTCATCAGGCCTCCTCCTCGCCGATGTGGGCGTCGACCGGCAGGCGCACGCGGAACTGCGCGCCGACGGCGGTGCCGCTGACCAGCTCCACCGTGCCGTGATGCTCGTTGACCACCTCCTGGACCATCGCCAAGCCCATGCCGGTACCCCGCCCGTAGGGCACCTTGGTGCTGAAGAAGGGTTCGAAGATCTTCAAGCGCTGCTCCTCCGGCACCCCGGGCCCCTGGTCACACACATCCACCACCAACTCGTCTCCATCCGCCCGGCTCGCCACCCGCAGCACCCGCCGCTCGGCGGGGCTGTCGCCCATGGCGTCCAGTGCATTTTCGATCAATTGTTTGAACATCCCGCGAAGGCTCCCCTCGCGGGCCCGGCAGTGGGGGATCTCCCCCGGCTCCCACTCCACCACCACCCCCTCGCCGAGCATCCGCCCGGTGAACAGCGAGAGCACGTCGCGCAGCACCTGATTGAGGTTGACCGGCACGAACGCCTCGCGCGGCGGGATCGGCATCGAGTCGCGCAGCAGGCGCAACGCCTGGCGCCCCGCCTCGTCGGCCTCGCGCAGCACCTCCAGCAACGGCTCGGCACCGGGCCAGCTCTCGCCGCGGCGGGCGAGCATGCCCACCGCGGCGGCGAGCAGGTTGAACGGCCCCTCCACCTGAAAGATGGCACCGTTGAGGGTCTCGCGCAGGCTGTGCACCAGCTCCTGCTCGGCGGTCAGCGCGCGCAGCGCCGCGGTGCGCAGCTCCACCTCGCGCTCCTTGAGGCCGGTAATGTCATGGGCGGTGAGCAGCAGATAGCGCCGCTCGCCGTGCTCGAAATAGCGCTCGACGGCGACGTCCGCCTCGCTCACCGGCACCGCCGAACAGGAGTACCACACCGGGCGGGCGGGATCGAAGCGCAACGCCACCTCGACGTCGTTGAACAGCCCGTGGCGGGCCCGCCTGCCGACCCCCTCGAGGAGCAGCCCGGCGGGCTCCTGGCCGCAGGCGTCGCGCAGTTGCTGGTAGGCGCGATTGCTCTTCACCACCCGATGCGCCTCGTCGAGCAGCACGATCACCACCGGCGCCGACTCCACCACCGACTCGATCAGCGCGGTCTGGTTGCGCACCTGCTGCTCCAACGTGCGCACCTCGGTGACGTCGCGGTGCATGCCGAGAAAGTGGCTGATGTTGCCGGCGCCGTCGTTGACCGGGGTGATGGTCAGGTTGGCCAGATAGCGGCTGCCGTCCTTGCGCCGGTTGATCAGCTGGCCGGTCCACACCCGGTTGCTCTGGATGGTGCTCCACAGCGCCTCGTACTGCTCGCGCGGGGTGCTCTTGTCGGAGAGGATCGACTCGTTGTGGCCGATCACCTCCTCGCCGTCGTAGCCGGTCACCTCGACGAAGGTGCGATTGACGTAGAGGATGTTGGCCGACTCGTCGGTGATCGACACCGCCACCGGCGCCTGCTCCACCACCTCATAGAAGAGTTCCGGGGGGAGCTCACCACCCCGCCCCATCATGGCGCGAGCGCCCCGGAATGGGGCGTCACCCTCCCCGGGAGCCTTGGCGCGCTTGGGCTGAACACTCTTTTTCATGGAGACCCCCGCCTGCTCGGCGTGCAAATCGATCGAATATCGGCGAGACGGTGCAAACGGCATGCCCGCGTTCCGCCCCGTCAAACGCCCTATTGTATAGGCGTAGGGAGGGAAGAGCGCAGCGAAACCCACCACGCCGCCCTTCACGCCCCTCCCGCACGCAGAATGAAGACCTAGGGCGAAAAAAACACCACAGCACCAAGAGCCCCCCCACCGAACCGGCGACGGTTACTTCACCGGCGCTGGAACATCCAACGCAAAGACGCAAAGGCGCAGAGATCGCAAAGACATCTTTGCGTCCTTCGCGCCTTTGCGCCTTTGCGTTGAAAATTACCCAAGCGCCCGACACCTCCTCACGAGGTGTCTGTTCGATATGCGACAAAGCCCCCTACCGCGATCCCCACATGCGTACAATCACGACGTTAAAAAAAACGTAAAACAGCTTTATATTCATATAGATAAGGCATAAAAACCCCATGGCACACAAGCTGCACCGCTAGAGGCGACGAACGATTGGGGGTCGCCATGAGCGAATATCTGCTTCTTCTGCTGGGCACCGCGCTGGTCAACAACGTGGTACTGGTCAAATTCCTGGGTCTATGCCCCTTCATGGGGGTCTCCGGCAAACTCGACAGTGCCGTCGGCATGGGGCTGGCCACCACTTTCGTGCTCACCCTTGCGGCGGTGGCCGCCTGGTTGATCGAGGAGTTCGTGCTGGTGCCGCTGGGGATCGAGTTCCTGCGCATCCTCGCCTTCATCCTGATCATCGCCGCCACGGTGCAGTTCACCGAGATGGTGATCCGCAAGGTGAGCCCGGTGCTCTACCAGATGCTCGGCATCTTCCTGCCGCTGATCACCACCAACTGCGCGGTGCTCGGGGTGGCGCTGCTCAACGTCCAGGAGGGTCACGGCTTCGTCGAGAGCGTGATCTACGGCTTCGGCTCGGCGCTCGGTTTCACCCTGGTGATGGTGATCTTCGCCGGCCTGCGCGAGCGGCTCGCTCTGGCCCAGGTCCCCGAGACCTTCCGCGGCACCCCGATCGCCTTCATCGTTGCCGGCCTGCTCTCGCTCGCCTTCATGGGCTTCGCGGGACTGGCCTGAGATCCGGAGTTCTCAACGCAAAGGCGCAGAGGCGCGAAGGACGCAAAGCAAGGGAGCGCGTCCCTCCAGCCCAGCCCCCGTTGCGCCTTCGCGCCTTTGCGTTGGATGTTCAAAGCCTTAGAGGAGATAACGCCATGATGATCGGTGCCGTTGCCAGTCTGACCCTGTTGGGGCTCTTCCTCGGTTTCGCTCTCGGCCTCGCCGGGCGCTATCTGGCGGTGGAGGAGAACCCGATCGCCGCGGAGATCGAGGAGTTGCTCCCCGGTACCAACTGCGGCCAGTGCGGTTTCCCCGGCTGCTCGGCCGGCGCGGAGAAGGTGGCCAACGACGAGGCCCCGCTGAACTTCTGCCCCCCCGGCGGCCGGGCGCTGGCCGAGGCGCTGGCGGCGAAGCTCAATCGCCCGCTGGTGCTCAGCGACCTGGACGACGAGGAGCCGATGGTGGCGCAGATCAGCGAGGCCACCTGCATCGGTTGCGGCAAGTGCGTCAAGGTCTGCCCCACCGATGCAGTGATGGGCGCGCCGAAGCAGATCCACACCATCTTCGCCAGCGCATGTACCGGCTGCGCCAAGTGTGTCGAGGTCTGCCCCACCGAGTGCCTGACCATGGAGCCGATCCCGGTGACCCTCCACGACTGGCGCTGGCCGAAGCCCCAAGCGTTGCCTGTGGCGGCCTAGAGAATTGGCCACGGAGACACGGAGGGCACGGAGGTTCTCGAATTCATCTGCGGAATCACGGTGCAGACCACCTCTGCGCTCCGTGTCCTCCGTAGCTCCGTGGCAACTCTTCATTACCAAGCAACCCCACAGAAAAAGCGGTACGAGCGCATGAAACTGTTCCCCTTCAAAGGCGGTGTCCATCCCGAGGGCCACAAGGCGCTGACCAGCGCCACGCCGACGGCGACCATGCCGTTGCCGGAACGGCTCTACGTGCCGATGCTGCAGCACATCGGCGCACCGGCCGAGCCGAACGTGAAGATCGGCACCCGGGTGCTCAAGGGTCAGCCCATCGCCACCCCGCGCGGGGCGATCTCGTCGTTTATCCATGCCCCCACCTCGGGTACCGTGCTCGACGTCATTGATCACCCCGCCCCCCACCCCTCCGGCCTGCCGATCCTCTCGGTGGTGATCGAGGCCGACGGCGAGGAGGAGTGGTTCGAGGTGCCGATCGCCAAGGACCCCTTCGAGCTGGAGCCCGAGTACGTCGCCGAGCGCGTCGGCAACGCCGGCATCGTCGGCATGGGCGGCGCCACCTTCCCCTCGGCGGTGAAGCTGGGGATGGCCGAGAGCCGCAAGATCCACACCCTGCTGATGAACGGCGGCGAGTGCGAACCCTACCTCACCTGCGACGACCGACTGATGCAGGAGAAGCCCGACGAGGTGCTGGAGGGGGTGCGGCTGATGGCCCACGCCCTGCAGACCGAACAGGTGATCATCGCCATCGAGGACAACAAGCCGACCGCCACCGCGGCGATGCGCAAGGCCGCCGAGCCGTTCCCCGAGGTCGCGGTGGTCAACGTCCCCGCCCGCTACCCGATGGGCTCGGAGAAGCAGCTGATCCAGACGGTGACCGGCCGCGAGGTGCCCGCCGGCAAGCTGGCCGTGGAGCTGGGCATCCTGGTGCACAACGTCGCCACCGCCTTCGCGGTGCATGAGGCGCTGCGCTACGGCCACGCCCTGGTCTCGCGCATCGTCACCCTCTCGGGCGGCGCCATCGCCGAACCGAAGAACATCCACGCCCTGGTCGGCACCCCCTTCGAGGAGCTGGTGAAGTTCGCCGGCGGCTTCGTCGGCACGCCGAAGCGGGTGCTGATGGGCGGCCCGATGATGGGCCTCGACCTGCCCGACCTGCGCGCCCCGGTGGTGAAGGGCTCCAGCGGCCTGCTCGCACTCACCGCCGCCGAGAGCCGCCGCCACCAGGCGGCCCCGTGCATCCGCTGCGGCCAGTGCGTCTCCGCCTGCCCGGTGGGATTGCTGCCGCTGGAGCTGGCCAACCGCTCGCGCAACCACGACCTCGACGGCGCCCTCGGCCTCGGCCTGCGCGACTGCATCGCCTGCGGCTCCTGCGCCTACGTCTGCCCGGCACACATCCCGCTGGTCCACTACTTCAACTTCGCCAAGGGCGAGCTGGTGGCCCGCGACCTCGACAAGCGCAAGCGCGACGAGCACAAGCATCTCGCCGAGGTGCGCGCCGCGCGTCTGGTCAAGGAGGCCGAGCGCAAGAAAGCCGAGGCCGCGCGCAAAAAGGCCGAGCGCGCCGCCAAGAAGGCGGCCGAAGAGGCGGCCAAGAAGAAGGCCGACGGCGAGGCCGCCTGAGGCATCGGATATAGGGCGGGCCGCGCCCGCCGGAACGAAGGCAGCGACCTGAGGCGATGCACCGGGCGATCCGAACGGTGCCTTCGCCAACCACGGCGGGCACGACCCGCCCTATGAGTCACCTTAGACGAGGTAAACGTCATGCGTACCGCGACCGTCGATCCGAAAGCGAATTTCTACTTCTCCGTCGGCGTGATGGTGTTCATCACCATCGCCCTCCTGGCAGCCTGATCGAAACCGACCCGCACCTCACCGACTACCGAGCAGAGACCATGAACATCCCATCGAGCGCACCCCACGCCCACGGCGGCGGCTCCATCGGCCGCGTGATGTACACGGTGAGCCTGGCCCTGGCGCCGGCCACCGCCTTCGGCGTCTGGCAGTTCGGCTGGCCGGCGCTCAACCTGCTGGTGGTGACCATCGCCGCCTGCTATGCGGTCGAGGCGGCCACCCTGCGCATCGCCGGCAAGCCGCTGGGCTTCTTCCTCACCGACGGCTCGGCGCTGCTCACCGGTCTGTTGCTCGCCCTCACCCTGCCGCCGTGGGCCCCGTGGTGGATCGGCGTGGTCGGTGCGATCCTCGCCATCCTGATCGGCAAGGCGGTGTTCGGCGGCCTCGGCCAGAATCTCTTCAACCCGGCGATGGTGGCCCGAGTGGCGCTGCTCATCTCCTTCCCGCTGGAGATGACCACCTGGACCGCGCCGCTCCCCCTGAGCGACGCCGGCGCCCCCGGCTTCCTCGACGGGCTGGCGGTCACCTTCCTCGGCCAGCTGCCGCCGGACACCATCACCGGCGCCTCGGTGCTCGGTCACGTGAAGACCTCGCTGGGCATCGGCGCCACCGCCGACGGCGCCCTGCACGACTTCGGCTTCGCCCTGCAGAGCGCAGCCCTGGGCACCGTCAACGGCTCGCTGGGCGAGACCTCGGCGCTGCTGATCCTCGCCGGCGGCATCGTGCTGATCGCCCGCGGCATCATCTCCTGGCGCATCCCCGCCTCGTTCCTCGGCGCGGTGTTCGCCGTGGCGACGCTCGCCCACCTGATCGACCCGGGCCACTACACCGGGCCGCTCTTTCACCTCTTCAGCGGCGGCGTGATGCTTGGCGCGCTGTTCATCGCCACCGATCCGGTGACCAGTCCGAGCACCCCGCTCGGCCAGTTGATCTTCGGCGCGGTGTGCGGCGCCCTGGTGTGGGTCATCCGCACCTGGGGCGGCTATCCCGAGGGGGTCGCCTTCGCGGTGCTGATCATGAACGCCGCCACCCCGTTGATCGACCACTACACCCGTCCGCGGATCTACGGCCGTACCCGCCGTGGCGAGCCGCTGACGGTCAAGCCCAATTCGTAATAGGAGCAGCCCATCATGGCCCAGGGTGTCCTCGTCCCCAGCTATCGCCAGCGCATCGGCTACCACGCCATGCTCCTCGGCGGCATCGCGCTGCTCGCCTCGATGCTGCTGACCATCGGCGCCAACCAGACCAGCGAAGACATCGCCCTGCGTCAGGCCGAGGATCTGCGCGCCTCGCTCTCCCAGGTGGTCCCCGATACGGTCCACGACAACAACCTGCTGGAGGGAAGCCTGAGCCTCGCCGGTCCCCACGGCGAACCGCTCACCGTCTACCGCGCGCGCATGGGCGGCGAGGTGACCGCGGTGGCCTTCGAGATCAGCGAGGTCGGCTACGCCGGCCCGGTGGTGTCGATGATCGGCATCGACCGCAGTGGTGCGATCCTCGGCGTGCGGGTGCTCCAGCACGCCGAAACCCCCGGCCTCGGCGACAAGATCGAGGCGGCCAAGGACGACTGGATCCTCGGCTTCGACGGCCTCTCGCTCGGCAATCCGCCGGTGGAGAAGTGGAAGGTGAAAAAGGACGGCGGCCAGTTCGACCAGTTCTCCGGCGCCACCATCACGCCCCGCGCGGTGGTCAAGTCGATCAAGGGCGGCCTCGATTTCTTCGCCCAGCACCGCGACGAACTCTTGACCGTGAAAGACGCTTCGTAGGAGCGGCTCCCAGACCGCGATCGGGCGAAGCACCATCGCCCGACGACGGCGGCGGTGGTGAACCGAAACGGCGTCATCGCGGCCTAGGGGCCGCTCCTACGGGAAACCGCAAACAGTTCACAGGAATGGCACGATGGCAAACGACTACAAACGCATCTTCAAAGACGGCCTGTGGGACAACAACGTGGTGTTGGCCCAGATGCTGGCACTGTGCCCGCTGCTGGCGGTCACCGGCACCGCCACCAACGGCCTCGGCATGGGGCTGGCGACCACCTTCGTGATGGTGATCTCCGCCCTGGTGGTGGCACTCTTTCGCAAGATCATCACCAACGAGGTGCGCATCCCGGTGTTCATCCTGCTGATCGCCACCGTGGTGACCCTGGTCGACATGTTCATGAACGCCTACCTGCACCAGCTGCACAAGGTGCTTGGCCTGTTCATCCCGCTGATCGTCACCAACTGCGCGATCCTCGGCCGCGCCGAGTCGTTCGCCTCGAAGAACGACGTGCGCGCGGCGATGGCCGACGGCCTGGCGATGGGCGGCGGCTTCACCTTCGCCCTGGTGCTGCTCGGCGCGGTGCGCGAGATGATCGGCAGCGGCACGCTGTTCGCCAACGCCTCGCTGCTGCTAGGTGACCTCTTCTCCTTCATGGAGCTGACCCTGATCCCCGACTACAGAGGCTTCCTGCTGATGATCCTCCCGCCCGGCGGCTTCCTGGTGCTCGGCTTCATCCTCGCCGGCAAACGCATCCTCGACCGCCGTGCCGCCGCCCGCGCCGAGCGCAAGGCACTGGAGGAGGCGATGCGGGAGGCCGACGACGAGGTGGCCGCAACCGCCTGACACGCGACGGTAACCCGCGCTGGGGAGAATGCATCCCTTCCCACCATCGGGTGACGGAAAAGACGACCCTGACTGACCTCCCCCCGGTCATGCGCCACGGGGGACGATACGGAGAGAGACGAAGATGAAAATCGGTGTGGCCTACAGCGACGGCAGCGACTCCGCTTGGCTCAAACTGGACATCGAGGAGGGTGCGCGGGTGCGCGATGCGATCGAGATGTCCGGGATCCTCAAGCGCTTCCCCGGCATCGACCTGGAGAACCAGAAAGTCGGCATCTTCGGCAAATTGACCCCGCTCGACCGCGAGCTGGAGGAGAACGACCGGGTGGAGATCTATCGCCCGATCACCTGCGATCCCGAAACCGTGGAGCGCCGCGACCGCTAGCCCCCTGTGTGCCCGCCGCGGCTTCGAACTCGGCCCCTACGCCGTCCCTGTAGGAGCGGCCCCAAGGCCGCGATTGCCTACAGAGCAGGATGCGGAAGCCGGGCGCCCGCTCCACCGACCTCGGCAAGCAACGGAAAATTAGTCACTCCGCACCATCGCGGCCTGAGGGCCGCTCCTACAGGGGTCGAGGCGAAACGCCCAGCCAGCGATCGAGCGTCTCGCGCAGCGCCTCCATCTGCACCGGTTTGGCCAGGTAGTCATCCATTCCCGCCTCGATGCACGCCTCCCGATCGCCGGGCAGGGCGTTGGCGGTCATCGCGATAATCGGCAGGCGCCGCCCCACCCGCCCCGCCTCCCAGCGCCGGTAGCGGCGGGTGACGCTGAAGCCGTCCAGGTCGGGCATCTGCACGTCCATCAGCACTGCGTCGTAGTGTTCCCCCTCCAGGCAGGCCAACGCGTCGTGGCCGTTGTCGACGCACTCCACGGTCAACCCGCACTGCACCAGCATCCCCTCGGCGACCATCCGGTTGACCCGGTTGTCCTCCACCAGCAGCACCCGCCCCCGGGGCGCCAGCCCCCCCTTCGCGGGCGGCGCCGGCGAACTCAACGGATGGGGCGGCCGGCGCGCCACCTCCACCACCAGCCCCCCCTCCTCCCCCACCGTGCCGGACGCCACGATCGGGCAGTGCAGGGTGAAATAGAAGCGACTGCCGCGGCCGGGGAAGCTGTCGACGCCGATGTTGCCCCCCATCGCCTCCACCAGCTCCTTGCAGATCACCAGGCCGAGCCCGGTCCCACCGAAGCGGCGGGTGGTGGAGTCGTCCACCTGGCTGAAGGGACGGAACAGCCTGGGCAACGCCTCGCGCTCGATGCCGATGCCGGTGTCGGCCACCTCGAAGCGCAAACCGTCGGCCTGGGGCCAGGCGGAGACCGTCACCTCACCCTGCTCGGTGAACTTCACCGCGTTGCCCACCAGATTGACCAGCACCTGGTGCAGCCGGCCGGGGTCGCCGATCACCCGCGCAGGGAAGTTGGGATCGAACACCCGGCGCAACTCCAACCCCCGCTCCTCGGCACGCAGGCGATACTGGCGCAACACCTCCTCCACCACCGCCTCCGGGGAGAACTCGATCGCCTCCAACTGCATCTGCCCCGCCTCGATCCGCGAGAAGTCGAGGATCCCGTTGATCACCTCCACCTGGAGCCGCGCCGACTCCAGCGCCACCTCCAGATAGTCGTGCTGCTGCGCCTCCAGGGGCCCCTCCGCCATCAGTTGGAGGGCGCCGATCACCCCGTTCATCGGGGTGCGGATCTCATGGCTCATGTTGGCCAGGAAGGCCGATTTGGCCCGGTTGGCCGACTCCGCCTGACGCATCGCGTGGGCCAGCTTCGCCTCCCGCTGCACCGCCTCCACCCGCAGTTCGATGTTCTGCACGATGTTGGCGTGAATGCCGCGGGCGCTCGTCATCACCCCGAGCAGGAACAGCGTCACCATCCCCGCCATGGCCAGTGCCAAGCCGCTCAGGGTGAGGGCGTACTCGATCAGGAAGCGGAGGATCAGCGGCAGCAGGGCGAGCAGCAGGAAGGTGTTGACCGCACGCCTCACCGGCGAGAGGGTGCTCACCGCGCCGGCGCTCATGCCGGCGATGGCGAAGGCGACGAACGCCTGGTGGGAGGGGTCGCCGGCGGGAAAGAGCAGCAGCGAGGCAAGCCCCCACACCGCACCCGCCAGCATCACCCCCACCATGAAGCGGTCGCGACGGAACTCGAAGGACACATCGGCGAGGGGTGCGCCGCCGATACGCCGGATCTGCACGAAGCGGAAGGCGCTGACCAGCCCCAGGGCGCCGTACCAGAGCAAGGCCCCCAGGGGGTGGACCACCGACCACTGCACCAGCACCAGCACCGCGCCGTTGAACAGGCTCACCGCCAATGCCAGAGGCAGATTGTCGAGCAGCAGTTGGATCTGCTCGCGCTGGACCTGGGAGCGGTTGTCGACTTCCATCGCGAGTGACGGAGGGCCGGATCAGCCGGCGACCGGGCGAACCAGGGCGGCGGCGCGGCGGGCCCGCTCCCGGCATTCGCCGGGCTCCTCACCGTAGGCCAGGGCCACCCCCATGCGGCGGCGGGTGAAGGACTCCGGCTTGCCGAACAGCCGCAGCTCGGTGTGCGGCACCGCCAGCGCCTCCTCCAGCCCCTCGAAGGCAATCCCCGCCGCCTCACGTCCACCGTAGATCACCGCGCTGGCCCCGGCGCTGCGCAGGGCCGTGTCCACCGGCAGGCCGAGGATGGCGCGGGCGTGGAGTTCGAACTCGTTCTGCCACTGGGTGGCCATGGTGACCATGCCGGTGTCGTGGGGGCGCGGACTCACCTCGCTGAACCACACCTCGTCGCCACGGATGAACAGCTCGACGCCGAACAACCCGTGGCCGCCCAGCGCCCCGGTCACCTTCGCCGCAATCTCCCGCGAGCGCTCCAGGGCCCGCGCGCTCATCGGCTGGGGCTGCCAGCTCTCCACGTAATCGCCCTTCTCCTGGCGGTGGCCGATGGGCTCGCAGAAACGGGTCTCCACCTCGCCGCCGGCGCCGCGGGCACGCACCGTCAGCAGGGTGATCTCGAAGTCGAAGCGGATCATCTCCTCGACGATCACCCGCCCGCGGTCCACCCGGCCGCCGCTCCTGGCGTAGTCCCAGGCGGCCTGCAGGTCGTCGGGACCGTCGACCGTCGACTGCCCCTTGCCGGAGGAGGACATCACCGGTTTGATGATGCAGGGGTAGCCGATGCCGTCGTCGATGGCCGCCCGCGCCTCCTCCAGGGACTCGGCGAAGGCGTAGCGGGAGGTGGGCAGCCCCAGCTCCTCGGCGGCCAGCCGACGGATCCCCTCGCGGTTCATGGTGAGCCGCGCGGCGCGCGCGGTGGGGATCACCTCGGCCACCCCCTCCGCCTCCAGCTCCACCAGGGTCTCGGTGGCGATCGCCTCGATCTCCGGCACCACCAGCCGCGGCCGCTCTTTCTCGATCAGTGCCCGCAGGGCGGCTCCGTCGGCCATGTCGATGGTGTGCGCCCGGTGGGCCACCTGGTGGCCGGGTGCATCGCCGTAGCGGTCCACCGCGATCACCTCCACGCCGAACCGCTGCAGGGCGATGATCACCTCCTTGCCCAGTTCACCGGAACCGAGCAGCATCACGCGGGTGGCCGAGGGGGAGAGGGGGGTGCCGATCTTCATGGGGGAGTCTCGTGTGGGTTGGCGTAGATGGTAGCGACGAATGCCGGCAGAGGGTAGGTCGGCGCTACCGCGCCGACGAAAACGGGGGCAGCAGGGCTCGATTCACGACTGCACCATGCCGGGCGGGAGGTCGCATTCGGCAATAGCGGATAAAACCCACACCCCGCTGCTTCCGTTCCCGTCGGCGCGGTAGCGCCGACCTACTGGCCGGTCGCCCGGGTCTCATCGACAATCTGGTAGAAGGTCTCGTCCTTGCCGATCATCCCCATCTCGGAGCGGGCGCGCTCCTCCAGGGCATCGAGCCCCTGCTTGAGGTCGCGCACCTCCCCCGCCAGGGCGGCATTGCGTTCGTGCAGCTTCTCGTTCTCCGCCACCTGGGCCTGGATCGACTGCTTCAGCCGCCACAGCTCCAGCACGCCGCCGTCGCCGAACCACAAAGCGTACTGCAGCATCAACAACAGTGGAACCAAAATGGCGACCAGGTATTTCATTGAACGAGGGAGAAACCGCTCACCCGATCACGCACGGGTGGAACACGAGGAAAGGATCTCTTCAGGCATTGGATGATCCATAAAATACTTTTTTCGTCAGCGACGAAAAAAGGGCAGGTTACCCTGCCCTTTTCATGCTCACAACCGGGGTTTGCCTCAACCCAGACGGCTGAAGGCACCACGCCCGGCGTAGACCGCCCGCTCACCCAGCTCGCCCTCGATGCGCAGCAGCTGGTTGTACTTGGCGATGCGGTCGGAGCGGGACATCGAGCCGGTCTTGATCTGGCCGGTGCCCATCGCCACCACGAAGTCGGCGATGGTCGAGTCCTCGGTCTCGCCGGAGCGGTGGGAGACCACCGCGGTGAAGCCGGCGGCGCGGGCCATCTCGATCGCCTCGATGGTCTCGGTGAGGGTGCCGATCTGGTTGAGCTTGATCAGGATGGAGTTGCTGATCCCCTTCTCGATCCCCTCCTTGAAGATGCGGGTGTTGGTGACGAAGATGTCGTCGCCGACCAGCTGCAGCTTGCCGCCGAGGGCGTCGGTGTGGAGCTTCCAGCCGTCCCAGTCATTCTCCGCCATGCCGTCCTCGATGGTGATCAGCATCGGGTACTTGGCGACCCAGTCGGCGAGATAGTCGTTGAGTTCGGCCGAGGAGAGCTTGCGCCCCTCGGAGGCGAGGTCGTAGACACCGTCCTTGTAGAACTCGGAGGCGGCGACGTCGACGCCGATGAAGATCTCCTCGCCGGCCTTGTAGCCCGCGCTGGCGATCGCCTCGAGGATCACCTCGATCGCCTCCTCGTTGGAGGAGAGGTCGGGGGCGAAGCCGCCCTCGTCACCCACCGCGGTGTTGAGGCCGCGGTCGTGGAGCACCTTCTTCAGGCTGTGGAACACCTCGGCGCCGTAGCGCAGCGCCTCGGAGAGGCTGGGGGCGCCCACCGGCAGGATCATGAACTCCTGCACGTCGACGCTGTTGTCGGCGTGCGCCCCGCCGTTGATGATGTTCATCATCGGCACCGGCATGGTCACCGCATTGTCGCCGCCCAGGTAGCGGTAGAGCGGCTCGCCCTTCTCGGCGGCAGCGGCCTTGGCCACCGCCAGGGAGATGGCGAGGATCGCGTTGGCGCCGAGGCGCCCCTTGTTGTCGGTGCCGTCGAGCGCGATCATCGCGCGATCGATCGCCTCCTGGTTGTCCACCGCCTCCTGGCCGAGCAGCGCGTCGCGCAGCTCGCCGTTGACGTTGGCCACCGCCTTCAGTACGCCCTTGCCGCCGAAGCGGGCCTTGTCGCCGTCACGCAGCTCGACCGCCTCACGGGTGCCGGTGGAGGCACCGGAGGGGACCGCGGCGCGGCCGAAGGCGCCGGACTCCAGGGTGACGTCGGCCTCGACGGTGGGGTTGCCGCGGGAATCGATGATCTCCCGGCCGCGAATGTCGATGATCTTGGACATCGTTGTCTCCAAATTTTCTGGTCTGTGGTTGAGGGGCAACCCGCCGCGACGGGACACAGAGTGCGCGGATAAGCACGCTCGCCGAGTGTGCTTATCCGCAGCATTCTGCCCAGCTTATGGCGGGCTTGTTACGTTACGAATAATTCACTTCACTCCGAAGGGGAGGAGGACGAACCCCAGAACTCGCAGATTGGCGCAGACTATCGAATCCCAAATCTGCGTTCATCTGCGAAATCTGCGGTTCAGGTCTCTTTACGAGGATAGGGACTCCTCTTCGACAAGGCCGGCACCCTTCACCGCCTCGTCGATCGTCTTGAGCGTGGTCAGCAGGGGCTCGATCCGCCCGGTAGGCCACATGTTGGGGCCGTCGGACAGCGCGCGCTCCGGGTCGGGGTGGGTCTCCATGAACAGACCCGCCACCCCGGCGGCCACCGCAGCGCGGGCGAGCACCGGCACCATCGTCCGGTCGCCGCCGGAGGCGCCGCCCAACCCGCCGGGCTGCTGCACCGAGTGGGTGGCATCGTAGACCACCGGCGCACCGGTCTCGCGCATCACCTTCAGCGCACGCATGTCGGAGACCAGGGTGTTGTAGCCGAAGGAGACCCCCCGCTCGCAGACCATCACCCGATGGTTGCCCACCGCGCGCGCCTTTTCCACCACGTTCTTCATGTCCCAGGGGGCGAGGAACTGCCCCTTCTTGATGTTCACCGGCCGCCCCTGGCTCGCCACCGCCTGGATGAAGTTGGTCTGGCGGCAGAGGAAGGCGGGGGTCTGCAACACGTCCACCACCGCGGCCACCTCGTCGAGCGGGGTATCCTCATGGACGTCGGTGAGCACCGGAAGTTCCAACTCCTCCTTGACCCGCTCGAGGATGCGCAACCCCTTCTCCATCCCCGGCCCGCGGGGGCTGTCGTGGGAGGAGCGATTGGCCTTGTCAAAGGAGGACTTGAAGATAAACGGCATGGCGAGCCGTTCGGTGATCGCCTTCAGGGTCGCCGCGGTCTCCAGCACCAGCGCCTCACTCTCGATGACGCAGGGCCCGGCGATCAGGAACAGCGGGCGGTCGAGACCGACCTCGAAACCGCACAGATCCATCTAGACACCACCCTTGTGGGCGCGGGCAGCCCGCACGAAACCCTCGAACAGCGGATGACCATCACGCGGCCGGGAGGTGAACTCGGGGTGGAACTGACAGCCGAGGAACCAGGGGTGATCGGCGAGCTCCACCACCTCCACCAGAGAGCCGTCGATGGACTTGCCGGAGACCTTCAGCCCCGCCGCCTGGAGGCGCTCCAGGTACTGGTTGTTGAACTCGTAACGGTGGCGGTGGCGCTCGACGATCACGTCTTTCTTGTATAGATCGTGGGCGATGCTGTCCTGCTCCAGCCGGCACTGCTGGGCACCGAGACGCATCGTGCCCCCCAGGTCGGAGTCGGCGCTACGCCGTTCCACCGTACCCTCGGCGGTGCGCCACTCGGTGATCAGGCCGATCACCGGATGAGGGGTGTCCTTCTTGAATTCGGTCGAATGCGCCCCCTCCAGACCGGCCATGTGACGGGCGTACTCGACCACCGCCACCTGCATACCGAGGCAGATACCAAGATAGGGGACCCGGTTCTCGCGGGCGTAACGCACCGCCTTGATCTTGCCCTCCACGCCACGGGAGCCAAAACCGCCGGGAACGAGGATCGCATCCATCCCCGCCAACGACGCGGTGCCTTCCCGCTCCAGCTCCTCGGAATCGATGTAGGCGATCTTCACCTGGGTGCCGGTGTGCAACCCTGCGTGGATCAGCGCCTCGTTGAGCGATTTGTAGGACTCGGTAAGGTCGATGTACTTGCCGACCATGGCAACGGTCACTTCCAGATCGGTGTTGCGGATGCCATCCACCACCCGCTGCCACTCGGAGAGGTCGGCGGGTTTGGTCTCCAGCTTCAGTTTGCCGCAGACGATCTCGTCCAGCTTCTGCTCATGCAGCAGCAGCGGAATCTTATAAATGGTGTCGACATCGACCCCCGAGATGACCGCCTTCGGTTCGACGTTGGTGAACAGCGCGATCTTGCGCTTGGCGTCCTCGGGGATCTCCTCCTCCACCCGACAGAACAGGATGTCCGGCTGGATGCCGATGGAGCGCAGCTCCTTCACCGAGTGCTGGGTCGGCTTGGTCTTGATCTCGCCGGAGGTCTTGATGAAGGGGACCAGGGTGAGGTGCATGAACAGCGCCCGCTCGTGGCCCAGTTCGACCCCCATCTGGCGGATCGCCTCCAGGAACGGGAGCGACTCGATGTCGCCGACGGTGCCGCCGATCTCCACCATCGCCACGTCGGCATCGCCCGCTCCCTCCCAGATGGAGCGTTTGATCTCGTCGGTGATGTGGGGGATCACCTGCACCGTGCCGCCCAGGTAGTCGCCGCGACGCTCCTTGCGGATGACGTTCTCGTAGACCCGGCCGGTGGTGAAATTGTTCTTCCGGGTCATCGTGGTGCGGATGAACCGCTCGTAGTGACCCAGGTCGAGGTCGGTCTCGGCGCCGTCCTCGGTGACGAACACCTCGCCGTGCTGGAACGGGCTCATGGTGCCCGGATCCACGTTGATGTAGGGATCGAGCTTGAGCATGGTGACCTTGAGGCCGCGCGCCTCGAGGATCGCGGCCAGCGAGGCCGAGGCGATCCCCTTGCCAAGGGAGGAGACCACGCCACCGGTGATGAAGACGAATCTAGTCATGCGGAGCTTCGCGAGGGGGGGTAGGGTCCACGGCCCGGGAGTAGCCGCGAAAATCCGGGCGAAGGGTAGCAAAAGGCGGTTTGCAGGGCAATCGGGAGGATTTTCGGCTTGCCGCCGAAAATCCAGATTTTATCTTCCAATTCAATGCGTTGACCCATCAACGGCGGCACGTCACTTGGCCGCTGAAGCGACACTTCGACGAAGGGCCGGGAGGGGCACGGATACTGGCATGCCCCCCTTTGTCGACCCGCCCTACGATTCCTCGACGATCCGTACGGCCGGTTCGCCGGGGCGGGCGGCGAACGGTTCACAGGACCACAGACCAAGCACCGCGGCGAGCTCGTCATCGAGAAAGAGCAGGGGCAGGCGATCACGCTCCCAGGGGGGGAGGCCGCTCTCCTGGAGGAGCTTCTTCAGCGGCCGGCCGTGGGCACGCCCCGCCACGCGGCAACGCTCCCCATCACGGCGAAAACGGAGGGAAACGCGAGCCCCTTCGAAGGCGGCAAGGCGAATATCCCCCTCGCCCCCGGGAGCGAAGTGAAGGCAACGGCCGTCGGGAAGCCGCAGCGGGATGGAGAGATCGGACCATGGGATCACCTCCGGCAACGGAATCCCCGGCGAGCGGGCAGCGGCGTAGAGGTCGTCGCGGTGGCGGCGCACCTCGACGTCGGCCCAGCGCAACAGCGGCTGGGCACCCACGGCGGCAAGCAGTACATCGTTTTCGAGCCGCTCCAGATGGCGGGCGTTGGGGCTCGCCAGGGCGCGGCGACGGAACCAGACCAGGAGCGCATTGCGGCGACGGGGCGAATCCAACGCCTGCAACCCGCTCACCGACAGGGTGTCGGGGCGACTCCCCGCCACACCGGCCAGATCGATCGCCGCCAGTTGCGCGAGCAGCTCGGCCGCCTCGGCGTTGTGACCGGCGGCGCGGGCCAGGGTCTCCGGGGCGCCGCGCCAACGCTCGGCGATGGACGGCATCACGCGGTGGCGTAGATAATTGCGGTCGAAATCGGTGTCGAAGTTGGAGGGGTCGTCGATCCAGCGAAGGGCGTGCTCCTCGGCGTAGGCGGCCAGCTCGTCACGGGAAAAGGGAAGCAGCGGGCGGGCCAGCCAGCCACCGCCGAAGGGAACAACCCGCGGCATCGCCGCCAGTCCCCGGGGACCTCCGCCCCGCAAAAGCTGGATCAGAAAAGTCTCCGCCTGATCGTCGCGGTGGTGGGCGGTGAGCAGACAACTCCCCTCCCCCACGATCCGGCGCAACACCCCGTAACGTTTCTCCCTCGCCGCCGACTCCGGACTCTCTCCCGGCAGCGGTCGGGCATCGACCCGGATCGTCTCGCAGGGAACACCCAGCTCGCCGCAGACCGCCTCGCAGTGCGCGGACCAACGGCTGGAATCGGGGTGAAGGGTGTGGTCGACATGGGCCGCAACGACGGAGACGTCGCCGGGAAGGGGAGCGAGGGAGGTGATCGCGTGGAGCAGGACGTGGGAGTCCCGCCCACCGCTAAAAGCGACGACGAAACGGCGCACCGGCGGTAGCCGAAGAAGCTGATCAAGCAGCGCGGGGACCTCGAAGTTCACAGCCCCTCTCCCGCACCCGCCCTAGCCTGCATTTCCTGCCCGCCTCCCACTGCGGGCGCCGTCCCTCCGACGGGGTGCTCCGACAATCGGGACGCGCCACGCGCTTCCGATCAATCGATCTCCTTGAAGGAGCCGTAATTCATCAACCGCTGGTAGCGGCTCTCCACCAGATCGATGGCGGAGAGCCGCTCCAGTGTCTCCAGATTGCTGACCAGGGCACTCTTCAAGGCCGCGGCCATGGCATCGACGCTGCGATAGGCGGAACCGAGCGGCTCCGGAATCACCTCGTCGACCAGTCCCAGTTCCTTCAGCCGATCCGAGGTAATGCCCAGCGCCTCGGCGGCGTCGGCGGCCTTCTCCGCACTCTTCCACAGGATCGATGCACAGCCCTCGGGAGAGATCACCGAATAGGTGGAATACTGCAGCATCAGCAGGCGGTCGCCGACGCCGATCGCCAGCGCCCCGCCAGACCCTCCCTCACCGATCACGGTGCAGATGATCGGTACCTTCAGCTCGGCCATCACCCGCAGGTTGCGGGCGATCGCCTCGGACTGGCCGCGGGCCTCGGCGTCGACCCCGGGGTAGGCACCGGAGGTATCGATGAAGGTAAGGATCGGCAACTTGAAGCGCTCGGCCATCTCCATCAGACGCAACGCCTTGCGGTACCCCTCGGGACGGGGCATGCCGAAGTTGCGCCTGAGCTTCTCCTTGGTGTCGCGCCCCTTCTGGTGGCCGATCACCATCACCGGCCGGCCGTCGAGGCGCGCAACCCCGCCGACGATGGCCGGATCGTCGGCGAAGGCACGATCGCCGTGCAGCTCTTCGAAGCCGGTGAAGATACGCTCGACATAGTCGAGGGTGTAGGGGCGCTGGGGATGGCGCGCCAACTGGGAGATCTGCCAGGAGGAGAGGTTGGTGAAGAGCTGCTCGGTGAGCTCCCGGCTCTTGCTCTCCAGGTGGGCCACCTCCTCGGCGATATTGACGCCGTTGTCGTTGCCCAGATAGCGAAGCTCTTCGATCTTCGCTTCCAGCTCTGCGATGGGCTTTTCGAATTCGAGAAAACTGAGACTCATAAGAAAAAAATCCGCACGATTACCGGGAGGAGTATATCGTAGGCCACGCCGCCGTGTCCCCGCGCGCGCGCCACGATGCGCTGCGACGACGGGGAGGGAGCGGGACGCCGCACCACGCAACCACCGGCACCGCTCACTCTCCACCATCGCCCGCTCCACTGCGCTCGGTGAAGATCGCCCCCACGGTCAGCGCGATGATCCAGAGATCCCGCCAGAAGGAGCGCTCCTCGACATACCGCCGATAGTACTCGAGCTTGATCGGCAGGATTTGCTCGATGTACTCCTTATGGGGATCGGCGGCACGGGCCAGCCGCTCGTTCTCGTCGCGATATTCGACCGACGCCAAGTCGGTGATTCCCGGACGCACCGAAAGGACCAGCTCCCGCAGATCGTCGGGGTAGTGGGCGACGTACTCCGCCACCTCCGGACGAGGACCGACCAAGCTCATGTCACCGCTGACCACATTCAGCAACTGCGGCAACTCATCAAACTTGAACTTTCGCAGTAACCTCCCGCTGCGGGTGATACGGGCATCCCCCCCCACCGTGATCCGCAATCCCTGACGTTCACCGTCGCGGACCATCGTGCGGAATTTCCAGATCCTGAACGGGTGCCCCCGCCGCCCCACCCGCCACTGGCGGAAAAACACCGGGCCAGGCGAGTCCAACTTGATCCACAACGCGACGAGCAGCAGAACCGGAAAGAGCATCACGAGTCCGGTGACCGCACTCACCAGATCGAACAACCGCTTCATCGCCCGTGCGCTTCGAGGATATCCCTCACCGCCTCGATCACTCGCGCAACATCACCATCATCCATCGCCGGATAGATCGGCAGACTGACCGCTCGATGGTAGACGTCGGTGGCGACGGGAAACGAGTCGGGGGTAAAGCCATACCGCTGACGCCAATAGGTCTGCAGATGGAGGGGAATGAAGTGGACGCTGACCCCGATTCGGTGCTCCACCATCAGTTCGATGAAGCGGTCACGATCGATATCGAGCCGCTCCAGCTCCAACTGCACGACGTAGAGGTGCCACGCATGCATGTCGCCGTCGGCGCGCGTCGACGGGAGGCGCAACGGCAACCCGCGCAGCTCCCGGGAGTAGGCCTCGGCGATGGCCGCACGCCGACGTCGAAACTCGTCGGCGCGAGCCAGTTGGTGGACACCGATCGCCGCCGCGATGTCGGTCATGTTGTATTTGAAGCCGGGAGCGACGACCTCGTAGTACCACGACGGACGCCTGGAGCTGTAGCGATCGAAGATATCCCGATCCACCCCATGGAGGCGCATGGTACGGATCCGCCGTATCACCTCCGGATCGTCACAGGTGACCATGCCCCCTTCCCCGGTGGTGATCGTCTTGGTCACGTAGAAGCTGAATACGGTCGCATCACCGATACTGCCCACCGGACGATCGCCGCAAGTGGCCGGAAAGGAGTGGGCCGCGTCCTCCACCACCCGCCAACCGCTGGATGCCGCCATCGAGCACAGCGCCCCCATATCCACGGTCTGCCCCGCGAAGTGGACCGGAAGGACGACCCGAACCCCCGGCTGGTCGGCAATCTCCGCCACCCGATCGAGATCCATCAGGCAGGTCTCGGAGTCCACATCGACGAACACCACCTCCGCGCCGAGGTAATGAACCACCTCCGCGGTGGCGGTGAAGGTGTAGGGAGTGGTGACCACCTTGTCCCCCTCGCCAACCCCCAAGGCCTCCAGCGAAAGGTGGAGGCCGGCCGTGGCGGAGTTCACGGCGGCGGCATATTTTGCCCCCACCTTCTCGGCAAACGCCTCTTCGAACGAACGCGCCACCTTGCCGGTCGTGAGCCAGCCGGAACGCAGCACCCGGACGACCTCCTCGATCTCCTCTTCTCCGATTGACGGCCGCGCGAACGCCAGGAACTCTCGATCATCCACGTCGTTCACCACCCTGCCACTCCATTATCCAACCCTCGCCCACGCTACAGGCGGCCATCCACCGTCTCGGCGGGGAAGAGCCCCTTGACGTCGTAAATAACGGAGTCGGGCTTACAGAAGACACGCACACCGCCGACACCCAATTCGACGAACTGCCGGTGGGCGACGGCGACGACGACCGCGTCGTACCGCCCCACCGCCGCCGCCTCGACGGGCAGAAAACCGTACTCCCGCTCCACCACGGCGGGATCGACCCACGGATCCCACACCTCGACCGTGACGCCGTATTCCCCCAGCTCGTCGATGATATCGATCACCCGCGTGTTGCGTACGTCCGGACAGTCCTCCTTGAAGGAGAAACCGAGTACCAGCACCGTCGAACCGGCGACCCGAATACCCCGCCGCGTCATCAGCTTGACCACGTCTCCCGCCACGACACCGCCCATGCCGTCATTGATCCGACGACCGGCGAGGATGATCTCCGGGTGGTAGCCGACCTCCTGGGCCTTGTGCGTGAGGTAGTAGGGATCGACACCGATGCAGTGGCCACCCACGAGCCCGGGGCGAAAGGGCAGGAAATTCCATTTGGTTCCCGCCGCCTCCAGCACTTCCAGCGTATCGATGCCCAAACGCCCGAACAGCAGTGCGAGCTCGTTCACCAGGGCGATGTTGACGTCGCGCTGGGTGTTCTCGATCACCTTTGCCGCCTCGGCGACGCGGATGGAGCTGGCGCGATGCGTCCCCGCCGTGATCACCGAGCGATAGAGTTCGTCGACGAACACCGACGCCGCCTCGGTGGAGCCGGCGGTCACCTTGACGATGTTCGTCAGGCGGTGCTGCTTGTCGCCGGGATTGATCCGCTCGGGGCTGTACCCGACAAAGAATCCCTGGTTGAACACCAACCCCGACTCCCGCTCCAGAATCGGGACGCACTCCTCCTCGGTGGCCCCCGGATAGACGGTGGATTCGTAGATCACCACGTCCCCCTGGCGCAGCACGCCGCCCACCGCGCGACTGGCGTCGATCAGCGGCGAGAGGTCCGGGCGCCGGTTCTTGTCCACCGGGGTGGGTACCGTGACCACATAGACGTTGCACTCGGCGATCGCCGACAGGTCGGCGGTATATCCGAGCTGGGTCGCGGCGGCCATCTCCTCGGGAGACGCCTCCAGGGTGCTGTCCCGCCCCCGCCGCAGCTCCTCGACGCGCGCCTGATCGATATCGAAACCCACCGTCGGATAGCGACGACCGAACTCCAGGGCGAGCGGGAGCCCCACATACCCCAGACCGACCACCGCGATCCGCGCATTTGCCACCTTCAACACTGGCATCCCCCAATTCGAGAAAAATTCATCTTCGAGTCGGCCGCCGGCCATTCGGCACCGAACGGCTACTCGTCACCACCCTTCCCGCGACGACACGACTCCTCCAGCAGCGCCAATCGCTGGGTCAGCCGGAGCAGCCGCAACTCCGTGCGCGAGTGTTCGATATCCATCAGCAGCAGCTTGATCAACAGCAACCCCATACCGGTCACCAGCGCCAACACCGGCGGGTAGTGAATACCGAGCCTGGAGGCGATCCAATCGACGATTCCGGGAAACGCCCCGGTCGCCGCCACCACCAGCGCGATCATCACCCACCACCCGGCGAAACGCGTGTGCAGCCGATCGCGGCGCACCAGGAACACGATCACGCCGGAGACCATCAGCCCCATCAGCAGCGACACCCAGCGGTAGTCGATCACCGGCCGTCCCCCACCCGTCCATCGCCGCCCTGGCGTCCCCACTTGCAGGCGCTGAGCAGCAGCGTGTGGGACAGGTAGCCCACCACCGCCATCCAGGAGCCGAATATCTTCGATTCCCCGTGGAGTCTCGGAGACATCGACACCCCCACTTCCACCACCGACATGCCACTCGCCCTCAGCAACATCAGCACCCCGACATCCTGGTATTGGAGAAAGGCGGCATCCTCCGCCACCAGCCGCTCAATCGCCGAACGTCCGTACAGGCGGAAGCCGGACGTCAGGTCCCGCACATCCAGCCCGGTCAACCGGCGAAACGCCATCCACACCAGACGCCGGGCCCAACCACCCCGCCCGGTGCAGGCGCCGATTACGACGTCGGCCGAGGAGGCGTCCCGGGCCGCGAGCAGAGACTCCACCGCCCGCGGGTCGTGCTGTCCGTCGGCATCCATGGTAATCGCCAGCTCGAACCCTTCCCGCGCCGCCAGGATCAGCCCGGTCTGCATCGCTCCCCAGGCCCCGATGCACTCCGCGTGGCGAATCACCCGTGCGCCCGCGAGGGCGGCGCGCTCGGCGGTGGCGTCGTGACTCCCGTCGTCGACCACCACCACTTGAAATCCGTAACACCGACGAACGGAGGAGACGACCCCGGCAACGCTGTCCTGCTCGTTGTGGGCCGGAACAATCACTACCACACGCGAAGCAATCATGGCGCTGACCGAAGGGGCGTCCGAAAAACGGCGGGCCATTGTACTGAATCTCCCTCCCCCGCGATAGGCAGCGGGGTATCCTCAGCCGGCTCTACGCTATACTTGCGCGCTTGTGCAAGCGACCGCGGAGGCGAGCAACGGCATCGCCTCGCGCCATTCCACGACTCGCCAAGTTCGGAAACCGCGCCCCTCCTTCCCCGGCATGCAACACCCCCCCCACTCGTCCCCCACCGCCGGCCGCCACTGGGCACTGGTCACCTGGCAAGCGGCCCACCTGGCCGGCGGCGGGCTGTTGCTGATGGGCACGTGGCTGCTGCTCGCCCGCTACTGGGAACCGGAACGTTTCGGGCAATTCAACGTCCTTTTCGCCTACGCCGCGATCAACGGGATCATCGCGGACTTCGGCCTCGATGTACTGATCACACGCCACGTCGCCGGCCATGGGGAGCGCATCACCGCCGCGGCGATCCGCCTGAAACTGCTCACCAGTGGCGCCGCGCTGGCGTCGTTTCTCACCGCGGCCCCGCTGCTCGGATTCCCCATCGCCGAAACCGCGCTTCTGCTCTGCGGCGCCACCGCCCTGTCGGCGACCGGCTTCGTCAACGGGCTGCTGCGCGGGATCGGACGACTCGACCTGGAGGCCAAGGCCGGCCTGGCCCAGAAGACCCTGTTCTTCGTCGCCTCCGCGCTCGTGGTGCGCGACGGAGGGGGCCTCACCGCGGTGGCCACGCTCTACCTCCTGACCCACCTGCTCACCCTCGGCGCCGTCAGCGCGCTCGCCCTCCGCCATTCCACCCGCCTTTCCCCTCCGCCCTCACGGCGGGTAAAGGAGATCGCCCTGGAGGCGCTGCCGCTGTGGATGACCGCGCTGCTTGCCGCCACCCTCGGCCGCCTCGACCTGTTCCTGCTCGACGCGCTGCGCGGAAGCGACGAGGTCGGGCACTTCTCCGCCGCCTGGCGACTCGCCGAAGGGGGTTTCATCGTCGCGACGGCCTACGTCACCGCGCTGTTCCCGAACCTGGTGAAGGTCGCCCGCCAGGGCGGGTCGCTCTCGCCGCTGGTGGCCGGCGCCACCCGCCTGCTCGCCGCCGGCGGCGTGACCGCCGCCGCCGCCGGTGCGCTGGCCGCCCCCTGGCTCACCACCCTGCTGTACGGCAGCGCCTACGCCCCGGCGGTCCCGCTGTTGCGTGGGCTGTTCCTGTCCCTGCCGATGCTGTTGCTCTCCGGACTGTTCGCCCACGCCCTGGTCGCCATGGGGCAGGTCCGTCCGTTCATCTTCGCCCAGCTGATTGCCATCCTGGCCAACGTCGCCGTTGACCTGGCGCTGATCCCCGCCTGGGGGGCACTGGGCGCAGTCGGTGGGCTGGTGGTAAGGGAGTTGGTATTATTCGCGATCCTAGGCGCAACCATCTTCCGGAGTATCGCGTGGCCTCGCACGGAGTCCTGATCCACGACTATTTCGCCATCCGCGGTGGCGGAGAGCGCCTCTGCCTGCTGATGGCCCAAGGCCTCGGGTTGGACCTCTGCTACGGCTACCGTACCGAGGAGAGCTACCCGCCGGAGGCGTTTCACGGACTCGCCATCCACGATCTCGGCGTGCGCCTGCACCACCCCGGACTACGCAGTTTCGCCCTGGCGCACGCCTATCGTCGTCGGACCCAGTTCCTCGACAACTACGACACCGCAATCTACAGCGGTGTGGTCACGCCCCTCGCGGTGGAGAATCACCCGCGGGGGCGCAACCTCCACTACTGCCACACGCCGCCTCGCTTCATCTACGACCAGCGCGACTATTTCATGGCGCAGACCCCCGCATGGCAAAGGCCGGTGCTCCACGCACTGATCGCCTACCTGCGACCGCGCTATGAAGCGGCGATCGCGAAAATGGATCGGATCATCGTCAACTCGGAGAACATTCGGCAGCGCGTCGAACACTACCTCGGGCGGAACTCCACGGTCGTCTATCCGCCGTGCGATACCGAGCGTTTCAGCTGGGGCGGCAACGGAGACTACTACCTCTCTACCGCCAGACTGGACGGACTCAAGCGGGTCGATCGTATCGTCCGCGCGTTCCGCGAACTACTGGACAGGCGACTGATCGTCACCTCGGGGGGGCCGGAGCTGCAGCGGCTGAAACGCATCGCCGCCGGCGCGCCGAACATCGAATTCACCGGCTGGGTCGACGAGCCGCAACTGCGCCAACTAGTGGGTCACGCCATTGCCACGATCTACATCCCTGCGCAGGAGGATTTCGGCATGGCGCCGGTGGAGTCGATGGCGGCGGGAAAACCGGTCATCGGAGTCGACGAGGGCGGCCTGCGGGAAACCATTACCGACGGCGAGACCGGCATCCTGCTGCCCGCGCCCCCCACCCCCGAGGCGATCGCCGAGGCGGTGCACCGACTCGATGCCGAACGTGCCGGAACCATGCGGGCCGCCTGCGAGGAGCGGGCGCAAAAGTTCCGCACCGAAGCGTTCCTCGCGGGCATGCGCAGTGTGATCGAGGACTGATCGCCCTTAGGGCCCGCGAAAGAATAACTTCCTGTTTTGGGGCGTCGAGACGTCCGTCCGGCAAGGCGCGCAAAGGGGCGCATACTCGTTGTATGCAACCCTTTGCGCAACGCCGCCGGGCGGAGTGGCTCGGTGTTCCAAAACAGGAAGTTATTCTTTCGCGGGCCCTTAGTCCTCCTCCCGCAAACTCCGTTCCTCCGCCGCCATCCCCGCGCGATCGATCCCCTTGCGCTGCCACAGCAGGTCCTGGATGTCGCCCCGCGGGGTATATCCGCTCACCGTTTCGATCAGAAACTCCCGCAGCTCGGCGCAATCGCCCCGCTCACAGATCGCGCGCAAGGTCTCGATCCGCCGGTTGAGTTCCTTGTTGGGGATCATCGCCTCCAACCCGCGCATGATTCTCGGATGCGCCGTACCGGCGACGTTGTCGCCGATCAGCAACTCCTCATAGAGCTTTTCCCCCGGCCGCAACCCGGTGAACTGGATGGCGATATCCCCCCCCGGATTGCTCTCGTCGAGCACCTCGAACCCCATCAGGTGAATCATGCGGCGCGCCAGATCCAGGATCTTGACCGGCTCCCCCATATCCAACAGAAACACCTCCCCGCCCTGACTCATGGAACCCGCCTGGAGCACCAGCTCCACCGCCTCGGCGATGGTCATGAAATAGCGGACGATCTCCGGGTGGGTAACCGTCACCGGCCCGCCCCTGCGGATCTGATTGCGAAACAGCGGTACCACCGAGCCGGAGGAACCGAGCACGTTGCCGAAACGGACCATGCACAGGCGCATTCCCGAGCTCTCCTCGCTCAGCCCCTGCAGAATCAGCTCGGCAAAACGCTTGGTGCACCCCATGACGTTGGTGGGACGCACCGCCTTGTCGGTGGAGATCAGGACAAACAGCTCCACCCCGGCCGCCTTCGCCGCCTGCGCCGCGCTGAGGGTGCCGAAGATATTGTTGCGCACCCCTTCGATAACATTGTGCTCGACCAGTGGGACGTGCTTGTAGGCGGCGGCGTGGTAGACCGTGCTCACCTCGAAGACCCTCATCACCTCCTCCATCCGGCGCTGGTCGACCACCGTACCGAGCAGCGGGACGATCTCCACGTCAAGACCGTCACCGCCGATCAGTTGCAGCAGCTCGCGCTCCACCTGATAGAGGGCGAACTCGGATATCTCCATCAGTACCAGGCGGGCGGGACCGAGGCGCACGATCTGGCGACACAGCTCCGCCCCGATGGAGCCGCCCGCCCCGCTCACCATCACCGACTTGCCGCTGATGAAGGCACCGGGCAGTCCACTGTCCGCGGCGACCGTGTCGCGCCCCAACAGATCCTCGATGTCGACGTCGCGCAGTTGCTCCACCGACACCTCCCCCGACATCAGCTCACCGACGCCCGGGATGGTACGCACCAGCACGGGCAACGGCTCCAGCCGATCCACGATCGACCTGCGCGCCCCCCGACTGATCGACGGCATCGCCAGCAGCACCTGCTGAATCCGCCACTCACCGATCAACGACTTCAGCTCGGCGGGGTGGTAGATCCGTATGCCGTTGATCGAGCTGCCGTGCAGCGCGGGGTTGTCGTCGATGAAGGCCGCCACCTTGTACACCTTTTCATTGGCCAGGGCGGTCGCCAACTGGCGGCCCGAGTGGCCTGCCCCGTAGATCGCCACCCCGACACGGGAGAGCGGGGCGGTGCGCAGCAGATCGAAATAGCGGCGCACCAGATAGCGACTGCCGCCGACGTAGAGCACCAGGCACCCACCATAGATAAAGAAGACCGAACGGGGAACGCCCTGAACGCCGAGGATCAGCGTGATGGAGGCGATCGCCATTGCCGACACCGCCGCGCCCTTGAACACCGCGGCCACCGCCTGGCTGCCCATGAAGCGCACGATCGCCCGATAGAGCCCGAGGGCCGAAAAGACCGGAACGGTGACCACCGGCGCGATCAGGAAAAGCACGGCGAACGAACGCACATCCGGGCTGAATTCGCCGAGTCGCAACACCACCGCGCTCCACAATGCAAACGGGATCAGCAACAGGTCGGCGGCGACCATAATCAGCCGCTTGACGGTACGTGGAAACCCGCCGATGTTCAGATATTTTCTGACGAAGTCATTAACCATCGACGCATCCACCCCGCTCCGGAGCCGAACCGCTCCCCCCGCTGTGCCTCCCCACGAACATCACGCCCATCGGGAATTCCGGAAAATCTTGTGCCGGTCGATCGTCTCACGGTGGCGGGTCACGATCTCAATCATCCCGGCCAGCACCTCCTCGGTCAGCGAATGGGGCTCCAACCCCAGCTCAAGCAACCCGGTGTGCACCGGATTGTAGTAATGCTCCTCCAACTCCTTGCGCGGATTCTCGAGATGCTCGACGTCCACCGCCAACCCCACCCGCGCGCCGGCTCCGCGCACCATCTCCGCCAACTGGTTGACACTGAACGCTTCGGTGAACTGATTGAAGATGCGCAGCTCACCGGCGGTCGCGGGGCGCTCCAGCGACAGGCGCACGCACTGCAGGGTGTCGCGGATGTTCAGATAACCGCGGGTCTGCCCCCCCTTGCCGTAGACGGTCAACGGATACCCGGCCACCGCCTGCACGACGAAGCGGTTGACCACCGTCCCGAACAGCTCGTCGTAGTTGAAGAAGGTCCTCAGCTCGTCGTGTCCCGCGCACTCGTCGGTGTCGATCCCGTAGACCGGCCCCTGCATCAGATCGGTCACCTTCAGCCCCCACACCCGGACGTAATACCAGAGCAGATCGGTGTCCATGATCTTGGTGGTGTGATAGAGGCTTCCCGCCTGACGGGGGTAGAGAAAACGCTCCCGCCGACCGTTGTGCTCGACGTCGAGCCACCCCTCCTCGATGTCGATGTTGGGGGTTCCATACTCCCCCATGGTCCCCAACTTGACCAGATGGGCCTCCGGCACGAACTCCCGCATCGCGAAGATCGTATTGGCGGTCACCTCCAGATTGTTGCTGAGGGTCAGCATCGAGGCGCGACGGTTGAGCATCGAATAGGGCGCCGACGGCTGCTCCGCGTAATGGACGATCGCGTCGGGCCGAACCTCGGCGAACACCTCGGCGACGAAATCCCAGCGGCGCAGATCACCGATATGGACCCCGATGTGGCGACCGCTCAGCTCCTCCCACCGCCGACTTCGCCAATGCAGGTTGGGCACCTCGAACAGCGGCTCCACGTCCTCGTCGCGGGAGATGCTCCGGCGCAGATAGTTGTCCACCACCGCCACGTCGTGACCGGCGGCGGAGAGGTGCATCGCGGTGGGCCAACCGAGATAGCCGTCGCCGCCGAGAATCAGGACCTTCATGCGACCTCCTCCCCATCGAGCAATCCGGTGTTCTCCAGGTATTCGCGCAACTCGGCCTTGCCCATCGGGACCTCATTGGCCGAATTGTAGGGGCGCACCAGTTCCCCGGGACGCAGCCCCGGATAGTCGGAGGCCTGCACCTCGTAGAAATCGGTCAGCGCGGGCAACACCACGAAGTGGTTCTCCAGCTCCACCGAGCGCCTCACCTCCTCGACGTTCATCAGCTCCTCGTACAGCTTCTCCCCGGGGCGTGGACCGCTCTCGATGATTTCGATGGACTCCGGGCGGTGACCATAGCGCGGCGCCAGCGCCTCGATCATCACCTCGGCCAGATCGGCGATGCGCACGGTCGCCATTTTGGTGATCATGGTCTCCCCGCCGCGCGCGATGTTGGCCGCCTCCAGCACCAGATCGACCGACTTCTCCAGGGTCATGACGAAACGGGTCATCTCCCGCGAGGTGAGCGTCAGCGGGCCGCCACTGCGGATCTGGCGATGGAACACCGGCAGCACCGATCCCCGCGAGCCGAGCACGTTGCCGAAACGGGTGGAGGAGAACACCTGCCCCGCGGCGGCGACGTTGGCCGCCTTCATCAGGTGCTCCCCCATCAATTTCGACGCACCCATCACGTTCGGCGGGTTGACCGCCTTGTCGGTGGAGGTATAAACCACCCGCGGGACCTCGGCGGCCATCGCGGCGTGAACCACATTCTGGGTACCGAGGATATTCGTCTGCACCGCCTCCAGCGGGTGCTGCTCGCACAGCGGCACGTGCTTGAGCGCGGCGGCGTGAAACACCACGTCGCATCCGGCAAAGGCGGAGGTCAACCGGTCGCGGTCACGGATGTCGCCGAGCACCGCGCGAAAACCGTCACCGAGCAGATGCTGGACCATGAACAGGCCCGACTCGTTGTTGTCCAGGCCGGCGAGCGACGCCACCCCGAGACCACTCAGCCGCTTCGCCAAGGCCAGTCCGACGGTCCCCGCCACACCGGTGACCAGTACGTTTTTGTCTTTGAAAAAATCGGCGAACGCCATAGCTATCTGATGCCTCCAGTTCGAACGGAGTGGGTAAGGGACGCGGAAAGAACCAATGGCCCTTGACGGGCGGGCAGCCTGAAACGCCGACCGCGGATCACGGCTTGATGAAGCGGTCCAGTACCGGCCGCCACCTCATGTATCCGCGATACGCCAACCCCACCCACGTCCCCATCCAGACGTAGCGGCAGTAGCTGGCGGGGCGCCCGCCGAAGCTCATCTTGAACTTGTCGATCGAGGCGATTCCGGAACCGCCGAAGTCGTAATGGACAATCCCCCTCTCGGCCGCGGCACGGATCGCCTCCCACTGGATCAGACTGTTGGCCGCAACCTTGTTGGCGGCGGGGAGGGAGGCCCCGCTGAGGTAGTGGATCTCTCGCGGGTTGAAGGGGAACATGCCGTAGGCGACGGTCTCGCCATCACACTCCGCGGCGAGAAACAGCATCCTCCCGCCCGGCACCAGACGCGATACGAGAACCTCGTAAAAGCGCTGCGAATGGGGCGGCGTCCTCCCCGACTTCGCGAAGGTGGCACCCAACACCTCGTAGAACGCCGCGACCTCCGCCGCCGTCCCCTCCAGCCGTCGGATCTCCACGCCGCACTTGCGCGCCTTGCGAACCATGTTGCGCGCCCGCCCGGTAAGCACCTCCCAGGCCTCCTCCTCTCCGCCGGGAACGTCGAGGACGAAGGTCGACGGACGATCGACCTCGCAACCGGCGGCGACCAACGCCTCGGACACCGCCTCCTCTTCCCGCTCGAAGCCGAGTTCCACCCAATTGGCCCCCCGGGCGCGCCAATGACGCAACACCGCCGTCCCGATCCGACCCCGATCGACACCGCTCAATACCGACGGTTCGAGAAACCCGGTGAAGGCGGTAAAGGTCCCGCGCAAGGGACTCCCCATGCGCCGCAGCGGACCGCGGGTGTGGACCCAGTAGGGCAGATAGGCGAGCACCTCACCGTCGCGCTCGGCGCGCAGCATCCCCAGCGCCAGCCCCCGCCCCTCGGCAACCGCCTCCATCCACCAGGACTCCTGAAACAGGCGCCGCTCCTGCCGCTCGCCGCGCCACTGCGCGGCCACCTCCGGTTCGCACTCGCCGATCGTTACCATAGTACGCCGTACGCCCTCGACCATTTGCGCCCACCGGCCTCAAGGCGGAAACCGTTGTTGCCAGCTTTCCACCCGAGGCGTCAAACACGTGCATCGCCAACCGGCGATACGCCAAAATTCAGCCCTTCCGCGGCCCCACCGGCGCCACCGCATCGCCGGACACCTCCGTTCGCCGGGCGACCGCAAACCCTTCCCCTCCGCCCGCGCCCTCCTCCTCACCAGTCCCAGCCACCTCCCGTGCGGGACGAAAGTGGGCCGCCACCCAGGCCGCGCTCACGGCCCACGGGAGGGAGTAGTCAAAAAGGTTGTTGGGGACGTGGGTCACCAGGACCCCCACGTAGACCCCCAGCCACGCGGTCCCGCGCAAGCGCCAGCCGATGATCGACAGCATCGCGACGAACGGCACGAACATCACCAGCCCACCCTCGGCGAGTACCTGCAGATAGAGGTTGTGAACGTTGTGCAGCCCGTCCATCTCGACCCGGAATTGGCCGTACCCGATACCGAACAGCGGCGCGTCCCGCACGTAGCCGAGCGCCGCCGCCCATATCCGCAGACGGCCATGCCATGGGTCCACCGGCAGATCGACCGCGGGCAGCGGTCGCTCCGGGGCGACATACTGGCGCAAATCGAGCAAATAGGGGAGGGTACGCCCGGCATGGGAGGCGAACCAGGGGTCGAGCGCCGCATACATGTGAACCGCGACCACCCCGCAGAAGAGGACCGCCAGCACCCATCTACGCCCCCGCCGCGAAGAGGCCGCCATCACCACCAGGCCGGCCACCACGCCGGCCACCCCCGCCACCGACTGGGATACGGCAAGCCCGATCCCGCTCGCCACCACCACGATCGCCACCGCCACCCCGTCGCGCCAACGCCGCCAGGGCGCCATCGGCAGCGCCGACCGCTCCGACAGCCACGCGACCCAGAAGAGCAGCAGCATCCCACCGATCGAACCGTATACCGTCGGATTGGAGAAGACCGAGGGATAGCGCCAAAGCTGGCGATACGCCCATTCGCCGCCGCGGGTCCAGTGGTAGATCGCGTCCGCCCCTGCGGGATCGAGCAGCAGCCAGAGCGCGAAGAGATGGACCGCAACCACCAGCCCCATCACCGCCCAGGGCCAGCCACCAACCCCCACGCGGCGAATCACCAGCAGCAACCCGATGAAGACCAGCGTGACCAGTGCCGGATAGGCGACCTGGGTGACCAGGGAACCGCCGGGCTCGACCGATACCCGCTGGACCGCCTCCCCCACGCTGATGAGAAACCCTACCGCGGTGGCCGCCGCCGCCGTTTCGAACGGCCGCCCCCGAAGTCGGCGCCAAGCGAGCCACAACTCGCCCCTGAACACCATGGCGAGCGCGGCGAACACCGCGGCGACCACCCCCAGGGAGAGCAGGGGGTCGTAGCCCGGCTCGCCGAACGGGCGCAGGAACGTGGCGACGAATAGGACGATCAGGAACGTCTGCCCCCGATATCCGCGCAGCAGGTCGGTCACCCCCGTTGCTCCTTCACGCCACCGGGAGAGGACCCGGATTCAGCGCGGGCGCTGCCCGCGATCTCCGCGGGACGCATCTCGAACGCATGCACGATCACCGCCAGCAACACGAAGACGATGAGACTGGAGGGATACTTCAACACCACGGGGTAGTGCATCTGGGAGAGCAGGATCACGACCAGGAGAAAGGCCATGGCCGGCAGACGATGCCAGGTGAGGTGGATCGCCCTCAACATCATGAACTCGAACAGCAGCACCGTGATGCCGCCGAACTTCACCATGTTCTTGAGCATTCCGATCTCCGGGGCCCGCAGCTCCGCGCAGCTCAGCCCGACCCCGCAACCGACCACCGCCGAAGGGAGCCCGCCGACGAGGTTGTAGTACATCCCCTGGAGCGGGAAGAGGAAGAAGCCCTCGAGGTAGCGGTGGGCCTTCGCCACGTTGAAACCGTGCCCGGTATCGAACAGGAAGAACTTCACGAACCCCGCGACGGCCCCGACCGTCCCCACCAATATCGCAGTACGGCCCCATTTCCGCCATCGCCCCTCGGGGGCAAAAAGCAGCGCATAGACCAACAGCGATACCGCCAACAGCGCAAACGCGGTTTTCGACAGCCCGACGTAGATGGCGAGGAGCGACAGCCCCGCCAGGAGCGCCACCGCCCAGCGGGGCAGCGGCAGACCCAAACGCCCGCTCAGCAGATAGAAGAAGAAGAACCAGACGGAGGGCACCGCCGAGGCGGACTGCTCGAACAGCGGCCCGAACGCCCGACAATGGCTGTTCCCGGGAAGCAGCGGGAAACTGCGGCAACTCTCCTGTCCGTCCACGCCCACCGTCTGGAAGTAGTTGCGGATGAAGACGCGGGTCTCCGGCATCCACTCGTAGGCCAGAAATTCGGCGATCATGTAGAGGTCGTAGACCAAACCAAACAGCGCGAACAGCATGAGGAACCAGCGTAGCTCGATGCGCAGGTCACGGGCCAGGACGTAGAACATCACCGGCAACCCGACGTGGAGGATGATTCCGGTTTCGGTATAGAAGGAGGAGCGGTAGACCGCGTGGGACATGGCGATCGCCACCCCCCACGCGAATCCGATCATCAGCAGGTCCATCCCGAACAGGCGCACCTGATGGGGCACGAGCATCGCGCGCAATACCGGCAAGGCTGCCGCCGCGGCCATCAGCAGGGCCGGCACGTAGGCCGCGTCGCCGATATGGATGCGCAGTAGCCGCGTGAAAATCGAGTAGACCAGGATCGCACCGATCGCGGCCAGCAAGTAGGTCTGTTTCCGGTGGTTATACTTATGCATCTTCGGCCGATCGGGATCGCTCTCCGCCTCTTACGGGCGGCCTGTGCGCCGCAGCGGTCCGGGAGACCGCCTTCCAAACGCCGTGCTCCCCACGCACGGGCGAACCCCGCCCAGCGAGCGGAACATGACGTTTTTTCGACCGGGAAAACCCCCTACGCGGGGTGGGGAAACCTGAGGCAGAGCCGGATGGTATCATCAATTTCCCGCTCCAAGGAACCGGTGTACCGAAAACCGTCCGCCAGCAGGCGTTCGGTGCGGTAGTGAAGCGTGGTCGCCTCCGCCGCCTTCGGCTCCGGACGGGTAATCGAAAATTGGCGCGCCATCACGCGTTGCGCGCGATCCCGCACCAGCTCGGCCAATGCATAGACCGAGTACGAACGCCCCGCCCCCAGATTGAACAGCCGCTCCCGGCGCCCCTCGCGCCCGTCCGCGAGGAAGTGCTCCACGGCACGCGCCACGTCTTCGAGGGGAATGAAGTCGCGCTCCTGCACTCCCCCGCTCTTCAACACCAGGGTGTCGCCGCGCACCGCCTGGGCACACAGATCGTTGGCCAGCAACATCCAGCGATTGACGGCGGGATCCATGGGCGCCCCGACGGCATTGGACAAGCGCAGCACGATGCCGTCGATCGACCCGCGCTCCGCGCTCGCCAACAGGTAGTCCTCCACCACCCGGTGGCTGATGGCGTAAGGGTGGCGGGGCTCGGCCCGGCGCTCCTCGTCGATCACGCCCGCCAGCGGCGACCCGTAGACGTGGGCCGTGGAGAAATAGAGGAAACGCCGGACGCCGGCCTCCACCGCGTTGCCCAGCAGGCGCACGCTGTCGACCCCGTTGACCAGCAGCGCCTGGTCGGGCCGCGCGGCGCAGTCCACTTCGTTCATCCCCGCCAGATGGACCACCGCGGCGAAGCCCGCCAGCGCCCCGGCGCCACCGGCAGCGACGACCTGCGCGTGGTCGATCAGCGCGACCCGCGCCGCCCATTCCGGGGCGGCCGCCTGCGGGCGCCGGGTGCTTACCGCCACATCGAAGCCGCAACGCCGCAGATGGTCGACGATGCGCCCGCCGACGTAGCCGAACCCGCCGGTCACCAATACCCTATCCATCCACGACCTCCTCCAGCGAACGCCAATCGAACGGAATCTCCCGCGTGTCGAGCGGGCGCTTCACGACCTCCTCGTCGTCGTGCTCCCGGTCGGCGATGTTGAGAATCAGGTTGGGCGCCTCCCCCTCCCCGCGGAACGACACCCAAACCCCGGGAGGAACGGTCAAACGCTGGTAATTCGCCGGCGACAGACACACCTGTTGGAGCGCCCCCCGGGTCGGACTGGAGTCCCGTTCGTCATACAGCGAGAAGCGCACCGCGCCGCTCGCGACCACCAGATTCATGGTCATTCGACGATGGCAGCGCCACGGCTTCACCGCCCCCCGGAACACCTCGGAGAAGTAGGCCTCGCCGAAACCGTGGAAACCCGGTTGCGAGCGCTTCATGGCATGCATCACGCCGCCGTCCTCGCCCGCGATGCGGCGCAGCGGCGTGAGCACCACCCCGTCGATGGTCACGCCGTCCACGGCAGCCCCCGCTCCGTGGCCGCCTCTTCGTAGCGGGCCAGTTGACGCTGGGTGAGGTCGAAGACGTCGCCCCCGCGATAGAAGGCGAGGTACCACTCGGCCACCATCTCCACCACCTCGTCATAGCCGAGGGTCGGCCGCCACTTGAGGTGGAACAGCGCCTTGTCGCAATTGAGCTTGAGCAGTTGGGCCTCGTGGAACGAAGTGTTGCCGGCGTATTCGTAGAACGGCTCGTCCGCGCCGAACCCCCACTGGCCGGCGAGCCCGGTAAGGAGCTCCAGCACCGTCTTGTTCTGTTCCGACAAGGGGCCGAAATTGAAGCTCTCGCCATGCAGTTGCGGATCGGCGGCCAGCGCCTGGGCCAGCGCCAGGTAGCCGCTCAGCGGCTCCAGCACGTGCTGCCAGGGGCGGGTGGTATGGGGTGAGCGGATCACCACCGGACGCCCCTCGCTCCACGCCCGCACGCAATCGGGAACGATCCGGTCGGCCGCCCAGTCCCCCCCCCCGATCACGTTGCCTGCGCGCACCGACGCGAGGCGCACCCCCTCGGCCCGCTCCCCCTGGAAGAACGAATGGCGGTAGGCGCGGAACAGCACCTCCGCCGCGGCCTTCGACCCGCTGTAGACATCCTTCCCCCCCAGGACGTCGGTCTCCCGATAGCCCCACGGCCACTCCACGTTCTCGTAACACTTGTCGCTGGTGATGATCAGCGCCACGCAGGGCATCTCCAGCGCGCGCAACGCCTCGAGCACGTTGACGGTGCCCAGGACGTTGGTGCCGACCGTGGTCAACGGATCCCGGTACGCCTCGGAGACCAGCGGCTGGGCGGCCATATGGAAGACGAAATCGGGCTGCGTCTCCTGCAGCACCCGGCGCAACGGCTCCAGCTCCCGGATATCGACGACGTGGTGGCGAATGCGCCCCTCCAGCTCCAGCGCCTCAAACATCGACGGCTGGGTGGGAATATCCTTGGAGACACCGATCACCTCCGCGCCCATCTTGAGCAGCCAACTGGTCAGCCACCCCCCCTTGAAACCGGTGTGCCCGGTGACGACGACCCGCTTGCCTCGATAGATATTGGAAAACATCAGCAACCTTCCCCGAATGCCCGTCCCATCTCAAAGACGATAAATGAAATATTTTCCCGCCCGGCAGATGGACGGATGCCCCACCAACGGCCGTTCGGTCAACCAATAGGCGACACCAAGCGAGCGCAGCCGGCCGGCCTCGGCGAACGGATCGACGCGGTGGTGGATCCGGTTCAGCCTCCCCACCCATTCGCCCTTGGTCGCCGCCGTCGCCCGCAGCTCGACGAACTCCCGAACCGCCTCCGCGCCGTAGAGCGCCCTCAGTTTGGCCTTCAAGTACTCGTACCTCGGCTTGGTAAAGATCGAGTAATCGTGATCGGTCCCGTCGATGAAGACCTCCATGCCGAAATCGAAGTCCCGAAAGCCGCTGTTGGGGGGAGCCACCACCTTGGCGCCCGGCGCCACCGGATGCCGGCGCGCATCGTCGCCGACGCAGCCGCCGGCCTCCTCGGCGGGCAACCCCGGCCGGGTCTGCCGGGCCACCTGCTGAACGTAGGCAAGGCCCCGTCCGCCATCGGTGAAACTCGCCTCCAGCCGCCCGGAACGCACGCCGTTGACCAGCGCCAGCGAAACGAACAGCAGCAGCGGCACACCCAGCGCCACCCAGCCACGATCACCGCAACGGGAGGCGACCACGCGGTAGAGGACGAGCGTCGCCCCGAACAGCGCCAACGATCCCCAGAGGGCGCGGACGGTATTGGAGTCCCCGCCGAAGAGGTGCCATTGCAGGGCGGCGAGCGCCCCCGCACCGAGCCACAGGGCGAACCACCAGCGCTCGCGCCGCACCAGCGCCACCCCCAGCAGGAACAGCGATGCCACGACACCGGAGGGAAACAGGTAGGCGGCCGTAGCGGCCGACAGCCCCCACCCCGCCAGGCGCTCCCCGCGCAACCCCGCGTCCCCCGCCTCGACCACCGCCCGGGCGATCCGCGCCAGGGAAAACAGGGCAAAGACCCACATCCCCCGGCGTGGCTCGACACCGATGAACAGCTCGGAAAACCTCCCCGCGAAGAGCCCGAAGCCGTGCATCGACTCCACCGCGAGGACCGCCGCCAACGCGGCGAAGGAGCCGACCACCAGATAGTCGAGCGGTTGACGGCGGGCCCACTCCCGCAGCGACAGGCGCAGCGCGATCACACCGACCGGGAGGTAGACGAAACCGCCGAAACCGATCGACCAGAGCGCCGACACGTCATCGGCATCCAGCGCGAAGGCGTACCGGTACCACTCCTCTACGGTGGCCCCCATGGTCGGCAGATCATGCCCCATGGTGATTACGGCGATATAACCGAGCGACCCGGCCAACGCCAACCCGCCGGCGGCATGGGACCAGCGGCGCTCACCTTCCGACCACGCGTGGAGCCACACCCCCGGCAGGAGATAGGCCAGCGCGCCCACCCCATTCAGCGGGTGCATCTGCATCGCCAGGATCAACGCGGCGTAGGCGATCGCCAACCTCCGCCGCAGCAGCGCCCAGGTTCCGGCGAGCAGCAGCGTCGCCGACAGGCTCAGCGGAAAGAAGACCGGCTTGCTCCACAGTCCGAGGTGGACCAGCCCGTGGGCATAGTAGTGATAGGAGAGCGAGAAGAGCAGGGTGACCGCGAGGGCGGCGTCGTTGCGCCGCAGCAGCGTGCGGACCACCGCGAACAACAACCCCAGCAGAACCAGCCGCTGGAGCAGCGAGGCCGCGGTGAACGCCACGTCGCCCTCGAGCAGGGGCGACAGGTGGCGCAGGTAGTAGTAGGTGAGCGACAGGGGGTTGCCGCCCCCCAGGTGGTCATCGGACGCGATGCCGGCCGATAGCAGCGGCTCGAGGTTGTAGATATGGTGGTAGCGCAGACTGATGCCGTAGCTCACCAGGGCGAGCAGCGTCACCGCGACCAGCGCGACCAGCACCCCGCCTGGGCCAACCCGGTCGGCCGGCGCCACCTCCCGTCTCCCGCGCGACGGCGTCATCGCGGCCAACACCCCCGCCGGGGGGGCGGCACCGGGAGCGCGTCCCCGACCGCCCACCCGACTCATGTACGCGTGGTCCAGCGCTCGATACGCTGGCCACGGGCGGCCCGCAACACCGCGATCGAGAACGCGGTGATGGCCAGCAGGAAGCTGTAGGCCGCCCGTGCCAGCCCCGACATGGGAATCCATTCGATCCGCTGGCGTTCCACCACCCGGCCGACCCCGCAGAACGTCAGTGCGGCCAGCTGCATCGCCAACAGCACGGACCACAACCCGCCATCCGCGGAGTGCGCTGCCACCAGGGCGACATTCGCCAGCAGCACCAGCAGCCACAGCCAACCGGTAAACCAGCGGATGAAACGGTGGGAGACCACCACCCCGATGATCCCGACCGCCCCGGCGCGCCACAACCGGGGGAGGAACCAAACCATGTCGGTAAAGCTGCGCTGGGCGGTGCGCAGACGCTTGCGGAAGTGCGTCCCGGCATCCGCCACCGTCACGTCGTAGGCCTTGGCATCGCTGGCGTGGAACACCCGCTTTCCGCTGGCGATGATATGGAGCGGCATCAGGTTGTCGATATCGGAATGGGGCGGAATCGGCATGTAGAGTTCCCGACGCATCAGGAAGCAGCCGCCGGAGGTAAACGGCAGACAACCGGCGGCATACTCCGCACGCCGGATCGCCTTCTCCATGCGCCAGTAGAGGTTCTCGCTCTCCCCCATCGAACCGAGCGGTCTGAAGGTATAGTCCCCCGCCCCCCCGCCATAGGCGGGGTCGGTCAGATGGCTGACCGCGCGGCGCAGGAAATCGGACTCGAACAGCGTCTCCGCGTCGCTGAACACCAGGATCTCGCCGCTCGCCTCGAGCACCGCGTCGTTGTGGACGCTGGCCTTGCCGCGATTCCGCTCGTAGGCCAAGACCTTGACCTCGGGGAAGCCCCGCGCGATCTCCACCGTTCGATCGCCGGAGCCGTCCGAAGCGACGATGACCTCGATCCGATCGGCTGGGTAGTCCTGCTCACGCAGGTTCTCGATTCGCGCCGCGATCGAGGCCTCCTCGTTGTAGGCCGCGATGATCACCGAAAGGGTCGGCCAGCGCTCCGGTTCGGTCGGCAGCGGCGCCCGCCGGCGAACGCGGGCCAACAGCGCGACGCCCAGTGGAAAAATCACCCAGGTGTAGAGGATCAGGAAGACCCCGCCCCACAGGATGGCGGCCATCACGCCGTCGATCGTCATCGCTCAACTCCCGAAAATGGACCATGCAGATTCGTCACCCGCGACGATACAAGGTGTCGCGCAGCCACACGTAACCGGTGTGCCCGAGGGTGCGCTTGAGCGACTCGCGGAACCAGTAGTGGGCTTGGCGACGGAACCGCTCTCCCGCCGGCGGCGCCACCAGCGTGGCCAACTCGCCCAGGCCGTGGTGGCGGTTGACGGAGTTGCGCGGATAGGTACGCGCGCCCCACACCGCGAATCCCGGCCGCGAGGTGCAGATCGAGCGATAGCCCGCCGCGCCCGCCTGGCGGTGGGTACGCGGTGAACAATCGCCATACGGATAGGCGAAGGCCGTGACCGCCGAACCGAGGGCCTGTTCGAGGCGGCACTTGGAGTCCACCAGTTCCCGCTCCGCCTCCGCCCTCGGCAGGGTGGCGAGGTGGGGATGGGTCACGCTGTGGGAACCGATCTCCATGCCCGCCTCCGCCATCTCCCGCAGCTGCGCCCAGCTCACGTGGTCCGCCCGCCCCACCCAGTCGGTGGTGATGAAGAAGGTGGCACGGACGCCCCGCTCCAGCAGGCGCGGAAACACCAGTTCGTAGTCGCTCCGCCAGCCATCGTCGAAACTGAGACAGATCGCCGGCCGCGAACCGCCCGTACCGCGGCCGACGGTGGTGACCTCCAGTCCCCCCTCTCCCAGGTGGTCGAGCAGGGCGTCGAACATCGGCAGCGAGACGTCGGCCCACGCCTGCGGCTCTCCCCGCGCGACCCGGTGCAGGACCAGGACGTTCAACCTTCCACGCCCCCCCTTCATTCCGCCGGCCCCGCATCCGCCCGACACCGGAGCTCCCCGTCATGGTCGGTGATCAGGTGCAGGTGCCGCTCCAGGAAGCCCAGCAGCCGCGACAAGTCGCGCTGATCCGTGGGCAGATTGACCATTTTCCGTGCCGTCCGAGTCCCCACCGGACAGCGGGCGGGATCGAACCCCCACCGTTCGAGCCCGCTGGTCACCGGATGCAGCGGTGAGACGAACCAGTCGCCGAGCGGAACCCTGGCCTCCTCGGCCAGACGGAAGAACGCCTCCCGCTCCTCCACCAGCAGCGGATAGGTCAAAAAGGAGTGGTCAGCGAAAAATGCGTCACCGACGTGGTTCTTGCCCCGCTCACGCAGAAAGCGGGTCAGCGCAACGCCGTTCGCTTTCCTCAGGGCGATGTTCTCGTCCACTCCGCGCACGGCGCGCAGCCCGACCTGCGCCTGAAACCCGCTCATCCCCTTGAAATACCCGTCGGGCAGCTCCGGCGACACCAACTCCTCGCCGCTGGACGAGCCGACCACCAGATTGAGGGCACTCAAGCGGCGGTAGATCCGCCGGGCCGCCCAGTAGGTGCGGTCCCCGACGAGGTGGGTGCGGACGCCGAACAGCAGGCGCAGCATCCAGCGCTCGGAGCGCGACGGCTCCACCAGGGAGGCGCAGGCCTCGCGGACCGCCGGAACCAGGTCCGGGTTGTTGACGGCAAGGAATCCGCCGATGCCGGTGGAAAAGGGCTTGTTCCATTGGCTGGAGAAGATCGCTGCGTCCCCGGTGGCGCCGTTGGCGCGCCCGCGGTAACGGCCGCCGAAACCGTGAGCGCAATCCTCCACCAGGAAGACCCCGCGCTCCCGCGCCAGCTCCGCCACCGCGTCCAGTCCGTGGCTGAGGCCATAGGTGTTCTGCGCCACGATCACCTTGGTGCGCGGGCCGATGGCCTCGCGCAGCCGCTCCACGTCGAGGGTGTAGGAGCCGGGCGAGACATCCGCGTATACCGGCGTCGCGCCGGTGTACATCACCGCGTTGGGCACCACCACACAGGTGTAGCCGGGAACCACCACCTCGTCGCCGGCACCAACGCCCATGGCGCGCAACGCGGCGTAGAGCGCCACGCGCCCCTTGTAAAACAGGAACACCTCCGCCGCACCGGGCAGACGCTCGCCCAATGCCCGAAGGTAGCGCTCGCGGTAGCACCCGGCCGTCAACATACTCCAGCACCCTCCGTCGTCGGCGTTTGAGCCATCCGCCCCTCTTCGTCCCACCCCACGGCGACGAGTCCCCAAACCCCGTCCAGCGGTGATCCCACGGCGGGCATGAAGCGGGAAATGGGGGAGGCGCATGATAGCAACACCGCCAATCCACCGCATCTCGGAGCCTGGCGGACGACGGGGGATCGACTCGCGGGGCCGCAATCCCGCGTCCGCAGCTCGATCCCCC
>NZ_BAAHXB010000014.1:0-78482 GCF_054657215.1 Endothiovibrio diazotrophicus | reverse complement strand
GCCGCGATTGCTTGCAAGGATGTAGGTGCTTGGCGTGAGCAGGATGCGGAAGCCGCGCACCATGTCCGTTCCTACCCACTGCAAAATCAAGGCGCCTCACTCCGTCGCGATCGCGGCCTAGGGGCCGCTCCTACAGTGAAACGCGGCGCTATCGATCGATCGCAACACGTTATTCAGACATCGCCTTCTCCCGCCCCCCACCCGCCTCGTCCCGCGTGGCACATCAATTGAACAAAGACCATGCAAAAAACGCACTTTAGTCCTTGGAAAAATGGACTCTCCAATCCGCCAACGAACAAAAAGGAAAGACAAAACAATGTGATATCCAAACAGGCCGACATGGCACGGCTCTTGTCCCTCCCTGGGCGAACCCTCACCCAAGGAGCACGACCATGTCCGTACTGAAACGCATCACCGCCACCCTCCACGCCCGGGTCGAACGGGTGGCGAACCAACTGGAGAACCACGACGCCGTGGTGGAGGCGGCGCTGCGCGACGGCCGCCAGGCGCTGGCCTGCTCGAAGGTGCGCCTCGGCCGCGTGCGCCACGACGGCGAGCGGCTGGCGGCGGCACTGGAGGAGGCACGCGGCAACGAGGCGCAGTGGTCGGCACGGGCCCGCGCCTGCGCCGACGACGAGGCCCAAGCGTTGGAGTGCCTGCGCCGCCGGCGCGCCCAGGGGAAACGGGCGGAGGAGCTGGAGCGGGCCGTGGCGGATCACCGCGAGCGCGCGGGGCGACTCGCCGCCGAAGTGGCCGCCGCCGAGCGGCGGCTCACGGCCTTCGCCGACCGGCGCAACCTGATGCGCGGCCGGGAGTCCGCCGCCGCGGCCCTGGGGACGCTCAACGGCAGCGAGCCCGGCGTGACGGCGGAGCTGGAGGAGACCCTGGAGCGCTGGGAGGTACGGCTTACCGAGGCGGAGCTGGCGCTGGAGCCCGGCGACGGCGCGGGCAACGCGCCCGGTGGCGTGACCGATCCGCTGGAGCGCCGCTTCCTCGACGAGGAGGAACGCGCCTCGCTGCTCGCCGAACTGCACGCCCTGAGCGATGACCGGAAGGAGGACTGAGCCATGGAGATCGAACTCACCCTGCCGGAGGATCGCCCCACCCCGCGGGACCTCCCCGCCCTGCTGCGCAGCCTCGGCGCCCTGGTGGTGGCGCTGTCGCTCTCCACCTTCCTGTTCCAGAACTGGACGCCGGGCGACGACCTCCAGCGCTACCTGATGCTGCTCGGCCAGACGGCGCTCCTGGCCGCCCTCGGCATCGGCTGCGGCGCGCTGCTGCGCGAGACCAAGGGGGCGCGGACCTTCCTCGGTCTGGCGCTATTGGCGGTACCGGTCAACTTCACCATCCTCGGCGCCCTGCTCTACTCCCTCCACGGGAGCGTCGTGGCGCTCCCCGAGGTGGCCACCTGGCGCGCCGGCGAGCCGATCGCCCTCTATCTGACCGGGGCCGCCGCCCTGCCGCTGCTGGCGGCGGTGGCGCTGTTCGCCATGCGCGTGCTCAGCCGCCGCTCGGCACCGCGGCTGGCCGCGCTGCTGTTCGCGCTCAACGCCCTGCTGCTGCTCCCCACCCGCGATCCGGACATCGTCGGCGGCCTGTTGCTGGTCGCCACGGTCGCCGCCTTGCTGGGGGCGCTGCGCGTCGGCCGCGACGACCCCGCCCGCCACACCCTGGAGGGGGGCGTGGCCCGCGCCAGCCTGCTGCTGCCGCCGCTGATCCTCGCCGGACGCAGTCTCTGGTTCCACCAGGCCGACACCCTGCTGCTCACCGCGGCGGCCCTGTCGCTCTACCTGCTGCTGCGGGGCGCAGCCCTGGAACTGCCGCCGGCCTCCGCCTGGCGCCGCTTCCTGGAGCCCCTCTCGACCCTGCCGGCGGGACTCACCGCCTGCGGCGGCGCCGTGCTGGCCGCCTCCATCGGCAACGGCGAACCGCAACTGCTCGTCTTCCTGGCGACCCTCGCCGGGCTGCTCTTCGAGCTCTCCACCCGGGCGGTCGACGGCACGCCCTACCGCTGGGCCGCGACCCTCACCGCCGGTGGCGGCCTGACCCTCAACCTGCTGCTCTTCGGCGGAACGCCCAACGCTCTGGCCGCCCTCGCCGCAGGCGGCATCCTGCTCGCCCGCGGCTTCGCCACCCGCCGCCGTGGCCCCCTGCTGGTCGGCCTGCTGACCACCGCCATCAGTCTGATCCACCAGATCGTCCAGATCACTACCCTGTTCCACCTCGGCACCTGGGGCGGCCTGGCGCTGCTCGGCATCGCCGCCATCGTCGCCGCCTCGCTGATCGAACGCCACGGCCCGCGGCTGCGCGCCGAGGCCGCCCGCTGGCGGGAGCGGTTCGATGGTTAGGGGGCAGCACAAGCCGGATCACCACGAGGAGTGTGAATTGGCGAAGCGTGTACCAACGATAGGGGGAATGACCGCATCCCGACCCGCGGCCACCGGACCATCGGATAATCCATCCGCGATCCAACATGGTGCCCTCGTTTGACACGGCGCCCGAAAAACCCACTCCGAACCAGCAAGGGAGCCGCAAAACCTTCCCGCCCTTCGGGTCAAAAAAATCGGCGGCGAGCCATAGGCCCGCCGCCGACGAGTCTGCACGGTCCGGCCCGTCAGTGGGTAACGCTGACCTCGATCCGCCGCGGCTGCACCTCGGCCCGCTTGGCGATGGCGATCTGCAACACGCCGTCGCGGTAGTGGGCCTCCACCCCCTCCGGATCGGCGCTCTTGGGCAGGGCGAAACGGCGCTGGAAGCGACCGCCGCGCCGCTCGACGCGGTGGAATCCCTGCTCGTGGCCCCGCGCCTCGAAGCGGCGTTCGCCGGCCAGGGTCAGCACCCCCTTCTCCAGGGTAACCTCCACCGCCGCGGGATCGACCCCCGGCAGGTCGGCGCTGATCAGGAAACGCCCCTCCTCCTCGCGGACATCCACCGCCGGGCTCCATTCGCCGGCGCTCGTCGACTCGGCGGCATCAGCGGGAAGACGGCGGTCGAAGAAACGGCCGATTTCGCCGTAGAACGGGTCAGCCATGCGGAAGGGATCGAAACGTACGATGGTCATGGTGGAATCCTCCAGGGTGGTTGGGAACGCCCGGGGGGGGCGTGCTCTACCAGGGCACGTAAGGCCCCCTCCGACACTTTCAAGAGGCGGTGCCTGCGTAATCCCACACTTGAAACCAAATGGGCCTGTCCCTATCTAATTCAGCGCCCTGGACGGAGGCTGGCACTCTCGCCTGGAGAGTGCTAAAACATGGGTAGCCACTAATACATGACGCAGAGGAGAGATCGAAAATGGCCCAGTCGCTGATCCTTCGCGAACACACCCTGCCGCTGGCCGTCGGCAGCTTCGAACGTTTCGTGCAGGCCGCCCACGGGGTGCCGATGCTGAGCGCCGAAGAGGAGTACTCGCTGGCGGTGCGACTGCGCGACTCCAACGACGTGGAGGCCGCCCAGCGCCTGATCCTCTCCCACCTCCGCTTCGTGGTGCGGATCGCCCGCGACTATCGCGGCTACGGCCTCCAGCTGGCCGACCTGGTACAGCAGGGGACCCTCGGCCTGATGCGCGCGGTGCGCCGCTTCGACCCGGAACAGGGGGTGCGGCTGGCCGGCTTCGCCGTGCACTGGATCCGTGCCGAGATCTACGAATACGTCCTGCGCAACTGGCGCATCGTCAAGGTCGCCACCACCAAGGCGCAGCGCAAGCTCTTCTTCAACCTGCACCGGATGAAGAAGCGCCTCGGCTGGTTCACCCGCGAGCAGATCGAGGAGGTGGCCAATGATCTCGGGGTGAAGCCCGAGGAGGTGGAGGAGATGGAGGGGCGCCTCTCCGCCCACGACCAGCTGTTCGACGCCCGCTCGCTCACCGACGAGGACGACGCCGACCATCGCCAGTCCCAGAGCTACTTGGCCGACCTGCGCTTCGAACCGATGGAGGAGGTGGAGCAGGCGCAGGAGGAGGCGTGGCAGAGCGAGGCGCTACGCGCCGGCATGGCCGAGCTGGACGAGCGCTCCCGCGACATCCTCCAGCGCCGCTGGCTCGACGAGGAGAAGGCGACCCTGCACGAACTGGCCGCCGAATACGGCGTCTCCGCCGAACGCATCCGCCAGATCGAGGCCGCCGCGATGAAGAAGCTGCGCAAGCGGTTTCTCTAGAGAGAAACCGCTCATTGGGTGAAGACCGCAGAGGGGGCTATTTCAGCCCCCTCTCACCGAGCACGTAGGGTGTGCCGACGATAGGAGGCGCACCACCCCAACGCCGGCACAATGCCAAACAATGGCGACGTCAGGGAGGAACTCGATGTCCAACTACCGTCGCCACGCCCTGAACAACCGTGCATTGTTCGTCACCGTCGTCACCGCCCAACGCGCCCCGATCCTCGGCGATCATGTCGACGCCTTGAGGACCGCCATCGGCCACGTCCAACAACGGCACCCGTTCAACCTCCCCGCCGCCGTGATCCTCCCCGACCACTGCCACCTGCTCATGGAACTTCCGGAGGGTGAGGAGAACTACTCCTTGAGAATCCGCCAGATCAAGGAGCGCTTCACCCGCCTCGTACCCGACGCGGTCTCCCCCACCGACAGCCGACTGAAACGACGAGAACGCGGCGTCTGGCAACGCCGCTTCTGGGAGCACCAGATCCGCGACGAAGAGGACTTCCGCCGGCATCTGGAGTACATCCACTACAATCCGGTCAAGCACGGTTACGTCGGCCGTTGCCGGGATTGGCCCTACTCCTCGTTCGAACGTTGGGTTCAGCGCGGCGTGTACGCACTGGACTGGGCGGAAGACAAACCACCCGAAGTGATCGACAAACTGCAAACCGGAGAGTAGTCAGACCCTTTTGACCGGTGCGCCTCCTATCGTCGGCACACCCTACCCGAGCCCTGTAGGGTGTGCCGACGATAGGAGGCGCACCATCCGAACGGAGCTGCCGCGCCATGACCTACCTCGACCCCGACGCCATCCGCGACCACCGCCTGCACAACCGCCTGCAGGCCGTGCTGATCATCGGCGGCATGGCGCTGCTGCTGGGGCTGTGCGGGGAGCTGCTGCTCGGCGAGGGGGCGTTCCTGTGGCTGGCGTTGATCACCGGGGCGACCCTGCTGCTCACCCCGCAGATTCCGCCAAGGGCGGTGATGCGTCTCTACCGTGCTCGCCCCATCGAGCGTTGGGAGCTGCCGGAGCTGGCGGCGATGATCGAGACCCTGGCGGCACGGGCCCGGCTGCCCGCGGTGCCGCAGCTCTACTACGTGCCGAGCGCGACCCTCAACGCCTTCACCGTCGGCAACCGGGAGAACGCGGCGGTGGCGGTCACCGACGGCCTGCTGCGCGGGCTCGATGCGCGGGAGCTGGCCGGGGTGCTGGCCCACGAGGTGAGCCACATCGCCCACCACGACATCCGGGTGATGGGGCTGGCCGATACGGTGAGCCGGCTCACCGGGCTGATGGCCGGCCTCGGCCTGCTGCTCACCCTGGTGGGGCTGCCGCTGTGGCTGCTCGGGCTGGCGGAGATCTCGCTGTCGGGCCTGGCGCTGCTGCTCTTCGCGCCGACCCTGGCCGCCCTGCTCCAGGCAGCGCTGTCGCGCAGCCGCGAGTTCGAAGCCGATCTCGGCGCCGCCGAGCTGACCGGCGATCCGCAGGGGCTCGCCTCCGCCCTGGCCCGCCTGGAGTATCCGGCATGGAGCGGCTGGCGGAGGATCTTCGCGCCGCGGGGCAGGGAGAGCGCCCCCTCCTCACTGCGTAGCCACCCGTCGACCGAGGAGCGGATTCGACGGCTGTTGGAGCTCGCCCCGCGACGGCGTGTGGAGCCGTTCTCCTTCGCCAGTCCCTCCCGCCGACTGCCCCCCGATTTCATCGTCGTCACCCGCCGCCCCCGCCACCACTGGAGCGGTCTCTGGTACTGATTTTTTGCCGGGTTACGCCCCGGGTGGGCGGAGCCCACCCGGGGCGTAACCCGGCAAAAAATCAGCATGTGTTTTGGGAATGTGGGGCGGGGAGGGGCCGCGGGATCGGGGGCTTCAGGGTGAGTGGGGCGAGTTACTCGGTCGCGGGCCTTTCGTCCCGCTCCGCTTCACGATGTCGGACCCACTCCCGCAGCACGCCGGTGGCGTAGCCGCCCGCCGGCAGCGAGAACTCCACCACCACGCCATCGCTCCCCTCGAAGGACCAACGGAGGTCGCCCACCGGCAGCCGCAGCGGGCGGCGCTCCTGCTTCAGCCCGGCGTGCTCCAGGCCGTCGCGCCAGGTGGCCCAGCCGGCCAGCAGCCGCTCCTCCAGCGCCAACGCCTCACCACCGGGGAGCGGACGGCCCCGCCCCCACATCGGCCCCGAGGGGTGGAGGTCACCCACCGCCACCCGCCGCAGGATCTCCTCGTCGATGGTCTCGGCGACGAAGTGGCTGCCGCTCCCATCCAGCACCAGCACCTCCCCCGCCAGGGGCCGATCCCAGCTCCCCTCCGCCACCCGCGCGGCAAGCACCTCGTTGAACAGCCGGCTGCGCGCCGCCGACAGGTAGATCCCCCGCTTGTGCCGGTCCTTCACCCGCCGGCCGCCGAACATCGCCTCGGCGTGGAGCAGGTTGTTGCCCTCCCGCCCGAAGCGCTGCTCACCGAAGTAGTTGGGCACCCCCCGTGCGGCAATCGCCGCGAGCCGCTCCCCCAGCGCCGCCACCGCCCCCTCCAGCTGGCGCACCACCAGTCGGAAGCGGTTCCCCTTCAGCGCCCCGCGGCGCAGCTTGCGCCCGTGGCGGGCGGTGCTCAGCACCCGGATCCCCTCCCCCTCCAGCGGCGCGAACTCCGGCGTCTCCCGGTTGCCCAGGTGGAGAGAGAACCACTGACGGGTCACCGCGAAGCGGTCCTTCATGCCGGCGAAACCCACGTCCGCCGTGCGCAGCCCGGCCAGCTGGGCCAGCCGCCGCGCTACCCATTCGGTGTTGGCGTCGCGCTTCTCCACCCACACCAGCAGGTGCTCCCCCTCGCCGTCCGGCTCCACCAGTGGAATCTCGTCGACGAAGAAATCCTCGGGCGTGGAACGGATCACCCCCGAAACCAGCGGATCACCGTGGGCGAAGGGCAACGAATCGACGGAATAACTCATGGGCAGGGGGTCTCGATTGATGGTTCTGGGAAGAAACGCAAAGAACGCAGAGACGCAGAGAACGCGGAGAACGCGGAGAAGAAAAAACAATCATCTTCTTCTCTGCGCTCTCTGCGTCTCTGCGTTCTCCGCGTTATTTGTCGGGCGTAAAAAAGAAGTTACGAAGTGAGCGAGCCGCCCTCTTCGAGGAGGGCGACGGCGGTGGCCGCGATGCCCTCCTTGCGGCCGGTGAAGCCCATCCGCTCGGTGGTGGTGGCCTTGACGCTGACCCGGTCGACGCTCACCCCCAGATCCGATGCCAGCAGCGCGCGCATCGCCTCCACGTAGGGGGCGAGCTTCGGCACCTGGGCGATGAGGGTCAGATCCACGTTGCCGATGCGCAAGCCGCGCAGCGAGAGCAACTGCACCACCCTGCGCAGCAGGATGCGGCTGTCGATCCCCTTGAACTCGGCACCGCTGTCGGGGAAATGGCGACCGATGTCCCCGAGCGCCGCCGCCCCGAGCAGTGCGTCGCACAGCGCGTGGATCGCCACATCCCCATCGGAGTGCGCCTCCAGTCCGTGCGTATGGGGCACCTCCACCCCGCCCAACACCAACCGCCCCCCCTCCTTGAAGGCGTGCGCATCGAAACCCTGCCCGATTCTCATGTGGTCTTACCTTGGCTTTGGGATGATCGACGCAGAGAACGCAGAGGCGCAAAGAACGCAAAGAAGAATTTCAATGTTGCGGTGAAAATACGCCACACTCGTCGGCAAGTGGCCATACCCACAAAAACATTGTCATTCTCCTCTCTGCGTTCTCTGCGTCTCTGCGCCCTCCGCGTTATCCATCCGTCGTGTGTTGTGCCCGCAAGTAGAACTCCGCCAGGGCGAGGTCCTCGGGGCGGGTGATCTTGAGGTTGTCGGCGTGCCCCTCCACCAGCAGCGGCCGGTGGCCGGCCCACTCCATGGCGGAGGCCTCGTCGGTGACCAGTTGCCCGGCGGCCAGCGCCCCCGCCAGCGCCTCGCGCAGCACCCCGAGGCGGAACATCTGCGGGGTCAGGGCGTGCCACAGCCCGATGCGCTCCTCGGTCCGCACCACCTCGCCGGCAGCGTCGGCCCGCTTCATGGTATCGCGCACCGGCACCGCCAGCAGACCGCCCACCGGATGATCGGCCAACCGCTCGATCAACCGGTTGACGTCCTCGCCCCGCAGGCACGGGCGGGCGGCATCATGAACCAACACCCAGTCCGCCGCATCGGCGAACGCCGCCAACCGCGCCAAGGCATTGAGCACCGAGTGGCAGCGCTCGGCCCCGCCGTCGACCCGTTCGAGACGACGCTCGCAACGAAAGTCCAACCCCTCCCAGTAACCGTCCTCGGCACCCAGTGCCACCACGATCCCATCGATCCGCGGATGGACGCCGAGCCGGGCGAGGGTCTGTTCGATGACGGTGCGACCCGCCAGCGGCAGATACTGCTTCGGCACCGCGGCCTTCATCCGCGCGCCGACGCCTGCTGCGGGCACCACCGCCCAGAATCGGGGATTTTCACTCATCGCCATAGTCAATCGCCATACACAAAAAGGCCGGCGGGAATACCCGCCGGCCCACTTTCGATCCTGCGCCGCCCAGCTACGCGGTCGCGCCTTCGGCCAGCGCCTTCTTCACCACCGGGGCGCCCACCGCCCGGGTCAGGGTCATCAGCTCGTCGGAGCGCAGCAGCCGATCGCTGTCGAGGAGGATCAGCATGCGGTCCTTGACCGTGGCGATCCCCTTGACGAACTCGGCGTGGATCACCGAGCAGAAGTCCGGCGGCGGCTTCAGCTCGTCGGCACCGACGTTGTGCACGTCGGAGACCGCATCCACCACGATCCCCATGGTGTGGGTATTGCCGCCCCCCGGCACCTTGATCACGATCACCACGGTGCGCGGACCGTAGGGGATCATCTCCTGACCGAACCGCTCGCGCAGGTCGATCACCGGCACGATGTCGCCGCGCAGGTTGATCACCCCCTTGATGTAGCCGGGGGCCTGGGGGATCGGGGTCACCGTCTCCCAGCCGCGTACCTCCTGGATCTTGTGGATGTCGACCCCGTACTCCTCGTCGGCAAGCAGAAAGGTCAGATACTGGTCGGCGTCCGAACCGACGTCCAGCTCGTCGTAGTCGCTATTGTAATCACCGGCGTTCACCACAATCTCCCACTGGGTCCGGGTCGTTACGGGCCTCGAGCAGAAACGATTGACCCAAGATTGCGCGGGATCGCCGTCCGCCGGCAAGGTGCGCAAAGGGGCGCATAGCCCGGCTATGCAACCCTTTGCGCAACGCCGCGGGCGGGCGGCAAGACAAGCAAGATTGGGACGATTGCTCCTGTCCGAGGCCCTGAAGCCCCTCGGCGGACCGTGGCCGGGGGCCCTTCTCACCCGCCAAATTTAGCAGAAGCGGGCCGGCGACGGATCGGCAAATTGACCGCGGTTCCCGCCGGATGGCGTTTCCAAAGGAAAAAACGTACAATATCGCCCTTTGGTTTCGCCGGTTTTTCAACCAGTTAGCGTTTACGAACGGCAATAACGACCCGTTTCCGGGCCGTCGGCGGATATCGCCGCCGACCATCGCCCGCCACGGGGGAGCATCCGACACATGGCAGACAACCCGAATCAATTCGAAGACATCGACGCCCAGGAGACCCAGGAGTGGCTCGACGCCCTCGACGCGATCATCGAGGCCGAAGGCCCCGAGCGCGCCCACTACATCCTGGAGCAGCTGATCGACAAGGCGCGCCGCTCCGGTGCCTACCTCCCCTACACGGCGACCACCGCCTACCTCAACACCATCCCCTCGCACATGGAAGAGCGCCTGCCGGGGGACGCGGCGATGGAGCGCCGCATCCGCTCCCTGGTGCGCTGGAACGCCATGGCGATGGTGGTGGCGGCCAACCGCAAGCCGGGCGGGGTGGGCGGCCACATCGCCTCCTACCAGTCGGCGGCGACCCTCTACGAGACCGGCTTCAACCACTTCTTCCGCGGCCCCCAGGCGGAGCACGGCGCCGACCTGATCTACTTCCAGGGCCACTCGGCGCCCGGCATCTACGCCCGCGCCTACCTCGAAGGGCGCCTCAGCGACGAACAGATCGCCAACTTCCGCCGCGAGGTGGGCGAGCAGGGCCTCCCCTCCTACCCCCACCCGCGGGTGCTCCCCGGCTTCTGGCAGTTCCCCACCGTCTCCATGGGCCTCGGGCCGATCCAGGCGATCTACCAGGCGCGCTTCATGAAGTACCTGAACGACCGCGGCATCATCGAGGCGGGCGACCGCAGGATCTGGGCCTTCCTCGGCGACGGCGAGACCGACGAGCCGGAGAGCCTCGGCGCGATCTCGCTGGCCGGCCGCGAGAACCTCGACAACCTGATTTTCGTCGTCAACTGCAACCTGCAGCGCCTCGACGGCCCGGTGCGCGGCAACGGCAAGATCATCCAGGAGCTGGAGGGGACCTTCCGCGGCGCCGGCTGGAACGTGATCAAGGTGATCTGGGGCTCGCGCTGGGACGAGCTGCTGGCCAAGGACACCAACGGCATCCTGCGCAAGCGCATGGAGGAGGTGGTCGACGGCGACTACCAGACCTACAAGGCGAAAGGCGGCGCCTACGTGCGCGAGCACTTCTTCGGCAAGTACCCCGAGCTGGCCGACCTGGTCGCCAACATGAGCGACGACGATATCTGGCGCCTCAACCGCGGCGGCCACGACCCGCACAAGATCTACGCCGCCTACGCCACCGCCACCAAGGTGAAGGGCCAGCCCACCGTGATCCTCGCCAAGACCATCAAGGGCTACGGCATGGGCGAGGCCGGCGAGGGGATGAATATCACCCACCAGCAGAAGAAGATGGGCGACACCGCGCTGCGCCACTTCCGCGACCGCTTCGCCATCCCGGTGAGCGACGAGCACCTGGCCACCGCCGCCCTCTACCGCCCCGGCGAGGAGAGCCCCGAACTCAAGTACATGAAGGAGCGCCGCGAGGCCCTCGGCGGCTACCTGCCGTCGCGCAACCGCGAAGCGCCCGCCCTGGAGGTGCCGGAACTGGCCGCCTTCGACGGTCTGCTGAAGGGCTCCGGCGAGCGCGAGATGTCCACCACCATGGCGATGGTGCGCATCCTCACCCAGCTCACCAAGGACAAGAAGATCGGCAAGTACATCGTGCCGATCGTCCCCGACGAGGCGCGCACCTTCGGCATGGAGGGGCTGTTCCGCCAGGTTGGCATCTACTCCTCCAAGGGCCAGCTCTACGAGCCCGAGGACGCGGCCCAGCTGATGTATTACAAGGAGTCGAAGAGCGGCCAGATCCTCGAAGAGGGGATCAACGAGGCCGGCGCCATGAGCTCCTGGGTCGCCGCCGGCACCGCCTATTCCAGCCACGGGGTCAACATGATCCCGATCTACATCTTCTACTCGATGTTCGGCTTCCAGCGCATCGGCGACCTGGCCTGGCTGGCCGGCGACATCCAGGCCAAGGGCTTCCTGGTCGGCGGCACCGCCGGGCGCACCACCCTGGCCGGCGAGGGACTCCAGCACAACGACGGCCACAGCCACCTGATCGCCGCCACCGTCCCCTCCTGCATCGGCTACGATCCCACCTTCGCCTACGAGCTGGCGGTGATCGTCCAGGACGGCCTGCGCCGGATGTTTGTTGCGCAGGAGAACGTCTTCTATTACATCACCGCGATGAACGAGAACTACGCCCACCCGGCGATGCCCGAGGGGTGCGAAGCGGGGATTCTCAAGGGGATGTACCTGCTCCGCGAAGGAGAGAGCGGCAAGCAGCGGGTGCAGCTGCTCGGCTCCGGCACCATCCTGCGCGAGGCGATCGCCGCGGCCGAGCTGCTCAAGGCCGACTTCGGCGTGGAGGCCGATATCTGGTCGGCCACCAGCTTCACCGAACTGCGCCGCGAGGGCCTCGATGCCGAGCGCTGGAACCGCCTCCACCCGACCGCCAAGAAGCCGCGTAAGGCCTATGTCACCGAATGCCTGGAGAATCGTGGCGGGCCGGTGATCGCCGCCAGTGATTATATGAATGCGTTCGCCGACCAGATCCGCGCCTGGGTGCCGGGCCACTACACCACCCTGGGGACCGACGGCTTCGGCCGTTCCGACTCGCGGGAGCAGTTACGCGCCTACTTCGAGGTGGATCGTTACCACATCACCATCGCCGCCCTGAAGGCGTTGGCCGACGAAGGGAGCATCCCCTCCGGTGAAGTTACCGAGGCGATCAAGAAATACGGCATCGATCCCGAAAGGCCCAACCCCGCGGACCTGTAAGCACGCCCTTTTTCCTGTAGGAGCGGCCCCTAGGCCGCGATGGTTCGGGGCACGGCGCCCAAACCAGGCAGGCGGGAGAAACCGAACCCACGCCATCGCGGCCTAAGGGCCGCTCCTACAGGGCAGCGCCGCAGCAACGACAAACAGAACGACGTTCATCGAACACCACTAAGACGGGAGCGGCGAGCACCGCTCCCGAGAGGAAGCGCAACGTGGCGATCAAAGAAGTTTTTCTTCCCGACATCGGCGACTTTTCCAACGTCGACGTCATCGAGGTCAACGTCAAAATCGGCGACACCGTCAACGCCGACGACCCGCTGATCACCCTGGAGAGCGACAAGGCGGCGATGGAGGTGCCCGCCCCCTTCGGCGGCACCGTTCGCGAGCTGAAGGTACGCATCGGCGACAAGGTTTCGGAAGGCGTCCTACTCCTTACCTTGGATGCAGACGCCGAAGGCGCGCCTTCCGAGCAGGTTGAAGAGAAGGCGGAAAGCGAGGAATCCCCACCGCCCGCACTCACTCCAGCGGCGGCTCCCGCGCCGGCCGCAGCCGAGCCGAAGCCGCAGGCGGCGTTGGGACCGGCCCCGCTGCCGCCGGTCAACGAGGCCAGTTTCCGCAAGGCCCACGCCAGCCCGGCGGTGCGCCGCTTCGCCCGCGAGCTGGGGGTCGACCTCGGTCAGGTGCAGGGCACCGGGCGCAAGCACCGCATCCTCAAGGAGGACGTCCAGGCCTTCGTCAAGGTAGCCCTCAGCCGCCCGGCCAGCGCCCCGCTGGGCGGTTTCGACCTGCCCGAGATGCCGCAGATCGACTTCGGCCAGTTCGGCCCGGTGGAGAACCGCAAGCTCTCGCGCATCCGCCGCCTGTCGGCCGCCAACCTCCACCGCAACTGGCTCACCGCCCCCCACATCACGCTCTTCGAAGAGGCCGACATCAGCGAGCTGGAGGCGTTCCGCAAGGAGCGCAAGGGCGAGGCCGAAAAGCTCGGCCTCAAGCTCACCCCCCTGCCCTTCATCCTCAAGGCCTGCGCCTCCGCGCTGCGCGCCTACCCGGAGATCAACAGCTCCCTCTCCCCCGACGGCCAGGAGCTGATCCTCAAGGGCTACGTCAACATCGGCGTCGCCGTCGACACCCCCGACGGCCTACTGGTGCCGGTGATCCGCGACGTCGACCGGAAGGGGATCTACGAACTGGCCGAAGAGCTGATGGCCGCCGCCAAGAAGGCCCGCGACAAGAAGATGACCCCCGCCGACATGCAGGGCGGCTGCTTCACCATCTCCAGCCTCGGCAACATCGGCTGCACCCAGTTCACCCCCATCGTCAACTCGCCTGAGGTGGCCATCCTCGGCGTCTCCAAGGCAGAGATGAAGCCGAAGTGGAACGGCGAGAGCTTCGCCCCCCGCCTGACCCTCCCGCTGGCCCTCTCCGCCGACCACCGCGTGGTCGACGGCGCCCAAGGCGCCCGCTTCGTCGGCCACATCGCCGCCATGCTCGGCGACCTGCGGCGACTGGTGCTGTAACGGCTCACTCCAGAAAAAGACTGGACCGCAGATTGACGCAGATTGACGCAGACGAATTCTCCGTTCGATCGACGGAAATCTGCGGTTCATTCAGAGGCGCAAACACCCGGGTAGGGTGTGCCGACGATAGGAGGCGCACCAGCCGAAAACGGCAGCGCGCCTCGGACCTCGCCACACCCTACGATCACCTCCCCTTCTGCGCGTAATTTCACACCAAAAACAGTTGGATAGACCGCACAGCAAACACCGATTCCGGTGCGTTGCCGTTTTGCCAATTTTTGCCAAGCGGGCTAGACTGCCGCCATGGGCACGATGAACATTTCGCTTCCAGATACGCTGCGGGCTTTCGTCGAAAAGCAGGTGTCTGCGCGCGGGTACGGCACCAGCAGCGAGTACGTGCGTGAGCTGATCCGCAAGGAGCAGGATCGCCAGCAGCTACGCACCCTGCTGCTGGAAGGCGCGTCGTCGGAGCCGACCGCCCCGGTGAGTACCGAGTATTTCGAAGGCTTGCGGGAACGCGTTCGCAAGCCACGCTGACTTGGCCGACAGACGTGACAGCGAAGTCGGTGATTCCCCGATCGCAAGCCATCCAGGATGTCGAGGAAGCGCTCGCGTACTACGTGGAGCAGGACGCGCCCGAGGCGGCGTTGAGTTTCATCGACGCCCTGGAAGCGGCCTACGATCAAATCGGCCACCACCCTGCTGCCGGGTCGCCACGGTACGGCCACGAGCTAAACCTGCCCGGGTTGCGTTCCTTGCCGTTGCACGGCTTTCCACACATCGTTTTCTACGTGGAACGCGAGGACCACATCGATGTCTGGCGCGTGCTCCACGGCCGGCGCGATATACCTTCTTGGATGATGGAATAGGTACATAGCTAGCTCGTAGGGCGGATTAGCGATAGCGTAATCCGCCGAAACGGAGACCACTGCGCCGAACGATTACTTCAAACATTCCGAACGGTTCAGCAGGTCTCCGCTGCTCCCAGGCTTCGATTTGGCGGATTACGCTATCGCTAATCCGCACTACGGGCTTACGTCAAGCTACCCGCAGCACCGTATAATCGAGCTGCCGGGCGGCGTATTCGAGGGAGGCGGTGATATCGCCCCGCTCCAGGTAGGGGTAGTCCTCCAGGATCTCCCCGGGGGTCGCCCCCGCCGCGAGCATCCCCAGCACATCCGAAACCCGCACCCGGAGGCCACGCAGGCAGGGCCGCCCGCCGCATTGGGCGGGATCGGTGGTCACGCGGTGCAACTCGCTCATGGCGCAGATCTCCTGATATTCCATCGGGTGCGATGCCAACGGAGGGGGGATTTGACGGTTTCGGTACGAGTATTCGGGCGGCCTCTGCGGCCTGTCAAGGTCGTCCATCGTAGGATGGGCAAAGGAGCAGAGCGACGTGCCCATCGAACGAAGGCAGTGATCTTCGCCGTGGCAACGCCTCTCAGATGGGCACGCTGCGCTTTGCCCATCCTACAATTTCGGAAGTGGCATCATGAAGATGAAGCGCCCCAATTTGCCACATCGACGGAGTGCTAAAGCTCACCGCGAGGCTTGCCCTCTTCAAAGCCCCCGGGGGTCTGCACACCCACCACCGCGTTGTCGAAAAACTCCCGGCAATTGGCCGCCCCCAGGTAGGTGAAGGCGGACTGCAACCCGGTGACGATGTCGCCGACGATGACCCCGACGCTCTCCCGCCCCGGCCGGATGCGGATGTGCGAGGAGGAGATGCCTTCGCGGTAGAGCTCCTTGATCGCCCGCTCGAACGAGCTCTTGCCCTGGCTGCGCTCCTGCACCGCACGGGTGCTGGCCATGCCGTGGTTCTCCTTGTACAGATGGCCGTCGAGGGCGCGGCGGATGTCGCCGGGGCTTTCGTAGGTGCCCGCCAGCATCGTCCCCACCATCACCCGCGAGGCACCCGCCGCCAGATAGAGCGCCACGTCGCGGGGGTCCTTGACGCCGCCATCCGCCCACACGTGCTTCCCCATCTCCCGCGCCGCCCGGGCGCAGGCCAGCACGGTGGAGAACGAGGGCCGGCCCACCCCGGTCATCATCCGCGTGGTGCACATGGCGCCGGGGCCGATGTTGACCTTCACCGCGTCCGCGCCGGCCTCCAGCAGGTCGCGGGTCCCCGCGGCGGTACAGACGTTGCCCGCCACCAGGGGAAAGCCCTCGCCGACCACCTCGCGCACGGCGCGGATCGCGCCGAGCATCCGCTTCTGGTGCCCGTGGGCGGTATCCAGCACCAGCAGATCGACCCCCTCCTCCAGCAGCATCTCCGCCCGGCCGACGGGATCCGCCGAGATACCGACGGCGGCCCCGACCATCAAGCGGCCCGCGCCGTCCAGGCTCGGCTTCAACAGCTCCTGCCGGACCAGCAGATTCCTGGTCAGCACGCCGCACAGCGCACCCCGCTCATCGACCACCGGGGCGGCATCCAGGCGGTTCCGCTCGAGCAGTTCGTAGGCCTCGGCGGCGGGGGTCCCCGCCGCGATGGTGACGATTTCCCGGTTCATCACCCGCGCCACCGGCGAGTACTGGTCGCGGTCGCTGATGTCGCTGTGGCTGACGATGCCCTGCGGGCGATTCCGCTCATCCACCACGGTGACCAGGTCGTGATCCCGTTTGAGGATCAGCCCCTGGATGTCGCGCAGGGTGGCCTCGAGGGTTACCGACAGCGGCGTGTCGTAGACCGGATCGGCCTGTTTGATGAAGCGGACGATGCGCTTCGCGGTGCCCGGATCCATGTCCTGCGGCAGGATCCCGAGCCCGCCCAGGCGCGCCATGGACTCGGCCATGCGGCGCCCGGTGACGGCGTTCATGTTGGCGGAGACCAGCGGCTGGGTGCTGCCGGGGAAGTCCACGGGGCGCAGGTCCGCCTCGGTCCGGGTCGTGCCTTCGAAGTAGCTCGGGACCAGGAAGACGTCGCTCAACGAGAGTTCCAGACCTTCGCTGCGCGGGGAGTGAAGAAATTTCATGGTTTGACCTGGTCCGATTGATCGGGGATGGGCCCCATTATTGCAGAACGTTGTGACGGCTGTTGGCCGCGAGTCCCCCGCCACCCTTCGCGTCGTCGCGTTGCCCTCACCGCGGAAGTCGGCGGGCGCCACAGACTCAGCATCCACTATCTATCAAATAATAACCATTCCATACGTAAGTTATTTCGTCTTACCCCTGGCGAAATTCCCTCAGTCATCGTCCGTTTTTTGAGGCGAAATTTCCGAAATCCCCCCATCCAGCCCGGCCCTCCGGCGACGACAACCCATGGGATCGGTTTCATTTCCGATCACGGTCCGCGGGGACGTACAGAGCCGCCTCGATTCGTCGAAGGCCGGCCGGGTTCCGCGTTCCGGCTACGGGCGACATCCCCGGACCCGCGGCTTTTCTTTGTTTTTTATGAGGTTAACCAACCATGCTTCAGATCAATACCAATCTGAGCTCGCTCAACCAGAGCTCGTTGGGGCTGTCGTCGGCGGCGCGCAACGCCAATCCGATCGCCGGCACCGACGGAGACGACTGGCTCTACGGTACCCACCGGAACGACGACATCACCGCGGGGGCCGGCGACGACTACGTCTATGGCGATGCCGGAGACGACTGGCTCTTCGGCGAGGCGGGCATCGACCTGCTCGACGGCGGTGCCGGCGACGACCGGCTCGACGGCGGCGAGGGCGACGACCTGCTCCTCGGCGGCGCCGGCCGCGACACCCTCCTCGGCGGCGCGGGTAACGACCAGCTCACCGCCCAGGCGGGGAACGACACGGTGGACGGCGGCGCGGGCGCCGACTTCGTGTGGGGCGACGCCGGCAACGACCGCCTCGCCGGCGGCGCGGGCGACGACTTCGTGTGGGGCGGCACCGGCAACGACCGGGTGGCCGGCGACGCCGGCGACGACTGGCTCTCCGGCAACGAGGGCAACGACGAGCTGAGCGGCGGCGACGGCATCGACCACCTGGCCGGCGACGCGGGCCACGACCACCTCGACGGTGGTGCCGGGGACGACGCCCTCGACGGCGGCCAGGGCAACGACGCCCTGTTCGGCGACCTCGGCGACGACGCCCTGGCCGGCGGCGACGGCGACGAGTACCTCGACGGCGGGGACGGCCGCGACCACCTGGCCGGCGATGCCGGCGCGGACTACCTCGACGGCGGGGCGGAGAGCGACGACCTGCGCGGCGGCGAGGGCGACGACTACGTGGCCGGCGGCAGCGGCAACGACCGCCTCGACGGCGACGGCGGCGCCGACACCCTGCTCGGCGACGCCGGCCACGACCGCCTCACCGCCGGGGCCGGCGACGACTACCTGGAGGGCGGCGGCGGCAACGACCGGCTCTACGGCGAGGGGGGCCGCGACTTCCTCGACGGCGGCCGCGGCAACGACCGCCTGGAGGGTGGTGCCGGCGAGGACCGCTACCGGGTGGAGCTGGGCGGCGACGACGACGCCCCCTTCGAGCACGACCGGATCTTCGACCAGGGCACCGTGGGCGAGATCGACACCCTGGAGCTGGAGGCCGACTTCGCCGGCCTCGACGACCTCACCGAGGACCTCTCGGTCTCCCTGGTCAACGGCGGCCGCGACCTGCGGCTCGACTTCACCATCGACGGCGGCGCCTCCCGCGGCGCGGTGACCATCGAGGGGATGGACGACGCCGACCAGCGGATCGAACGGCTGAGCCTCTACGACGGCGGCAACCACCTGCTGGCCGGCCCGCTCGACCTGGGCGCGCTCTACGAGCACCTCGGCGGCGTCGCCACCCCCAGCGGCGGCAGCCTCCAGCTGCTCGGCGATAGCACGACCCTGGCCCAGGCCAACCAGCAAACCCAGAACGTCCTCACGCTTCTCGGCTGATCGGGAGAATCACCATGGCATTACAGATCACCACCAACGTCAGCGGGCTGAGCAGCATCAGCTCGATGAGCAACCTCAGCAGCAACCTGGAGCGGCTCGCCACCGGGCTGCGGGTCACCACCGCCGCCGGCTCGACCGCCATCCGCGGGCCGATCGTTGCCTACGGCCTCCAGCTCAGCGATTGGGCGCGAAGCCTGACGGCCACGCAGATCGGCTGGCTCTCCCCCGCCAGCCCGCTGGCCCCCACCGACACCTACCCGTGGAGCAGCTGCAATCTCTCGGGCGAGGCCGATAACCGGCTGACCGGCACCAGCGGAGACGACTCCGGCAATCAGAACCACCTGGTAGGCAGCATCGACGACGACTGGATCGAGGGACTGGATGGCAACGATGACCTCTACGGCTCCCGCGGCAACGACTTCCTCGACGGCGGTCTCGGCGACGACAGTCTCTACGGCCAGGAGGGCAACGACGTCCTCTCCGGCGGCGATGGCGCCGACACCCTCGAGGGCGGCCTCGGCAACGACATCATCTGCGCCGGCGACGGCGACGACTGGGTCTACGGCGAGAGCGCGCTGGTACCGGAAGACCCGGCCGACGGGGCGGACACCCTCCACGGCGGCAACGGTGCCGACCGCATGTGGGGCGGCGCCGGCGACGACTTCATCTACGGCGATGGCGGCAACGACCAGATCGAGGGCGGCGCCGGCATGGACTCGATCTACGGCGGCGACGGCAACGACATCCTGCACGGCAACGGCGGATGGGACCTCCTGGAGGGCGGCGCGGGCGACGACCTGCTCTTCGCCGGGAACGAGGGCGGCGTGCTGCGTGGTGGTGGAGGGGTCGACGTCCTGACCGCCGTCTCCGACGGGTACGGGACCGAGGAGCTGTTCGGCGGGACCGGCGGAGACATCTACAGCGTGAGGCCATACGACTTGATTCCGAACGGCACCGCCTTCCACACCGACGAGATCTCGGAGGACGGCGGGGTCGGGGAGATCGACTACCTGCGAGTGAACGTCTACCCCTCCCGGGTCGCGGGATACGAAGAGCTGGGCGACCTCACCTTCATGCGCATGAGCGCCGCTCCGGACGATCTGCTCATCGGCAGCATGGTCAACGGCGGGAACACGCTGGTCACCCTGCGGGACTACTACGTCGCGGGCCACGAGGTGGAGAGTCTGGACATCATCGCCGCCGCGGACGGGCTCCCGGTCTACGGCGGGGATGGGGTGAGTCTGATGGACATCGCCTCCCAGTTGTCGCCCGACAACAACCTCCACCGCTTCACCGTGGATCCCGGCGGCGGCAGTGACACCTACGGGCTGCTGGCCGTGCCGGTGTAGCCCTCACCGGGCGCCGCCCCGCGCGGCGCCCGTTTCCCGTCCTTTCGATCAACGGGCACCCCGCGTGGGTGCCCCGGAGCACCCGATCATGAACCAACCCCTGTTCGCCGACACCATCGAGATCGTCGAGGTGGGCCGCGGCCTGGTCCGCTTCAACCTGAAGAGCCTCTCCGCCGGCGCGCGCGACGAGCGCGGACGCCTCGCCCTGGAGGTGCGCCAACACGTGGTGATGCCGCTCGACGGCTTCGTCCACACCGTCGCCGCCATGGAGCAGGTGGTGCAGAGGCTGGTGGAGAGCGGCGCGGTGACCGTCGCCCCGAAGACGGAGGAGGAGGCCGAGCCGGTCTCCTCGCCCAATTTCGGCTGAGCGGCCATGGAGCAGCACCCGACCGCGGCGCCCGAGGCGCCGCCGCCCACTCCGCACCTCACCGCCGTGGAGTGCCTGCGCCTGCTCGCCCGCCACTACGGGATGCGCATCCCGCCGCGGCAACTGGCCGAGCAGTTGCCCGCCGCCGATGAGGTGGCGGGCGAGGTGCTGGCCGGCGTAGCCGACCGGCTCGGCTTCCACGCCGAGCTGCGGCGGCTCGACGCCGACGGTCTGCTCGACCACGCCGGTTCACTGCCCGCCGCAGCGCGGCTGGCCAACGGCCACTACGTCATCGTGGTCGACCGGCTGGAGGGGGAGGACGGCGTGGCCCGGCTGAAGCTCTTCGACCCCCTCGCCCGCCCCGCCTACGAACCCCGCGACGGCACCCCCAACTACCTGACGGTGCCGCTGGCCGCCTTCGCCGAGCGCTGGAGCGGCGAGGCGCTGTTCCTCACCCGCCTGCACTCGCTGTTCGACGAGGCGCGGCCGGCCGGCCGCGGCGCCCTGCGCTGTCTCGCCCTGGTGGGCAGCCACCATGGGGTGGAGACCAGCGAGGCACGGATCCGCCACGACCACGCCCTGGCGGAGGGCGAACCGGAACCTTCGATGCTGGCGCGGATCGCCCGCGGCCTCGGCCTCAAGTGCGCCGAACGACGCGCCCGGCTCGACGAGCTGCCGCGGCTCAGCGGCGCCTTCCCGCTGGTGGCGCGGCTGACCAACGGCAACAGCGTCATCGTCCGCGGCGTCCACGGCAGCGGCGAGGAGATGCAGGTGGCGCTGCTCCACCCCTTCTCGCCGCTGCCCTTCGTACCGCCGGTGGAGGTGGTGGTGAAGGGCAAGAACCTGACCGAGCTGTGGCCGGGCAAGGCGCTCTTCATGAAACGCGCCTACGCCGCCGGCGACGAGCGGCGCCCCTTCGGCCTCGGCTGGTTCCTGCCGGAGATCCTGCGCCAGCGCAGGCTCTTCGGCGACGTGGTGCTGGCCGCCCTGGTGATGCACCTGATCGCCCTCTTCTCGCCCTTCTTCTTCCAACTGGTGATCGACAAGGTGCTGGTCCATCACAGCCTCAGCACCCTGCATGTGCTGGCCGGCGGGCTCACCGCGGCGCTCGCGTTCAACGCCGTGCTGGAGTATCTGCGCGGCTTCCTGGTGCTCCACGCCTCCAGCCGGATCGACGCGCGGGTCGGGATGCGCACCTTCGGCCACCTGCTGCGGCTGCCCATCGCGCTGTTCGAACGGGTCTCCGCCGGAGTGCTGACCAAGCACATGCAGCAGGCCACCGCGGTGCGCCAGTTCCTCACCGGCAGCCTCTTCACCACCGCCCTCGACGCCCTCGCGCTACTCCTCTTCGTGCCGATCCTGTTCTTCTACAGCGCCACCCTGACCGCCCTGGTGCTCGGCTTCACCGCGCTGATCGTGCTGCTGCTGGTGGGGGTGATGCCCGCCTACCGGCGGCGCCTCGACGCCCTCTACCAGGCCGAGGGTGAACGCCAGGCGGTGCTGGTGGAGACCATCCACGGCATGCGTACGGTGAAGTCGCTGGCCCTGGAGCCGCGCCGGCGCGCCCTGTGGGAGCGCTGCATGGCCGGTGCGGTGGACGCCCACTACCGGGTCGGCACCCTCTCCACCGGGGTGCGCGCGCTCTCCAACCTGCTGGAGAAGCTGATGAGCGTGGCGCTGATCTGGCTCGGCGCCTCGATGGTCTTCGAGGGAAACCTGTCGGTGGGCGCCCTGGTCGCCTTCCAGTTGCTCGCCGGGCGGGTCAGCGGGCCGCTGGTGCGCATCGCCTCGCTGCTCCACGAGTTCCAGGAGACCCTGCTCTCGGTGCGCAAGCTGGCCACCGTGATGGACCACCCGCCGGAGGAGGAGGCGGCCGGCGGCCTGCGCCCGGCGCTGCGCGGGGCGATCCGCTTCGAGGGGGTGGTCTTCGGCTACGACCCGGCGACACCGGTGCTGCGCGAACTGACCCTGGAGCTGCCCGCCGGGACGAGCGTCGGCGTGGTCGGGCGCAGCGGCTGCGGCAAGAGCACCCTCACCCGCCTGCTCCAGGGGCTCTACCGGCCCCAGCGCGGGCGGGTGACCATCGCCGGCCACGACCTGCGCGGGCTCGATCTGGCCCACCTGCGCACGCGCATCGGCGTGGTGCTCCAGGAGAACGTGCTGTTTCGCGGCACGCTGCGCGAAAACCTCGCCATCACCCGCCCCGACGCCTCCCTGGAGGCGATCGAGCGGGCCGCCCGGCTGGCCGGCGCGAGCGAGTTCATCGAGCGCCTGGCGGAGGGCTACGAGACCCCGCTGGAGGAGGGCGGCAACAACCTCTCGGGCGGCCAGAAACAGCGGCTGGCGATCGCCCGCGCCCTGCTGCGCGACCCCGACATCCTGATCTTCGACGAGGCGACCAGCGCCCTGGACGCCGAGAGCGAGGCGATCATCCAACGCAACCTGCCGCTGATCGCCAAGGGGCGCACCCTGCTGGTGATCAGCCACCGCCTCGCCTCGCTGCGCGGCTTCGACGCCATCGTGGTGCTGGACGAGGGCCGGGTGGTGGGCATGGGACGCCACGAAGAGTTGTTGGCCGGCTGCCCGCTCTATCGGGAGTTGTGGGAAACCCAGAACCCGGAAAAGTGAACCGCAGATTCTCGTGGATCGAACGACACGTAGGGCGGAATAGCGCAGCGTAATCCGCCGGGAACGAAGGCACCTGCGCCGGAACCGACCCCGGTCCGGCAGATCACGCCGCGCCGATCCGCCCGTCGTAACGGTGGCCAGAGTGAGGTGAAGAGGAAAAACAATGACCGACGCAAGCAAACGGGAGCGAGCCGGAAAGATGGAAAACGGGGGGCGACCGAACGAACGGAACCACCCGCCGATCCCGCCGGCCGCCCTCGACTTCCTCCCCGACGCCGCGGAGATCGAACACCGCCCGCTGCCCGGCGGCGCGCGCTGGACCCTCTACGTCATCGTCGCCTTCTTCGCCACCCTGTTCGCCTGGTCCGCGCTGGCCGAGCTGGACAAGGTGGTGACCGCCCGCGGCCGGCTGATCACCACCGCCCCCAACCTGATCGTCCAGCCGGTGGCCACCTCCATCGTCCGCGAGCTGCTCGCCGAGACCGGCGCCACGGTGCATGCGGGAGACCCGCTGGTGCGCCTCGACCCCACCTTCGCCGGGGCCGACCTGGACCAGTTGGCGGTGGACCTGAACGCCGTCCGCCAGGCGATCCGCCGTCTGGAGCTGGAGGCCGGAAGCGGCAACGGCGACGACCTCGACCCCCTGGAGCGGGCGGTGCTGGTGCAGCGCCGGGCCGAACACGCCAGTCGGCTGCGCACCCTCGACGAGGGGATCGCCCGCTACCGTGCCGCCCTCGACTCCCTGGAGGAGCGGCGGGCGGCGAGTGCCGAGCAGTTGCAGCTGCTCGCCGAGATCGAGGCGATGCACGCCACGCTGTTCAAGGAGCAGCACGCCTCCAGCCTGCAGGCCCTGGAGGCGCGGCGCCAGCGGCTGGCGGTGGAGGCGACGGTCAACGACCTGGTCAACAAGCGGGTGGAGGCCGAACACGCCCTGGCCCGCGCCGTCGCCGAGCGCGACGGCTACCTCGACCAGCGGGCACGCGACAACGCCGAGCGGCTGAGCGAACTCAACCGCCGGCGCGAGGGGCTGGAGGAACAGATGAAGAAGGCGCGCATGCTCAGCGACCTGGTGGTGCTGCGCGCCCCCGCCGACGGGGTGGTGCTGGAGGTGGGGCGCTTCCCCCCCGGCGCCATCGTCCGCGAGGCCGAGGCGATGGTCACCCTGGTGCCGCTGGACTCGCCGCTCGAGCTGGAGGTGGAGATCGCCGCCGCCGACATCGGCCTGGTGCGGGTCGGCGACGCCGTGCGCATCAAGTTCGACGCCTTCCCCTTCCAGCGCCACGGCACCCTCGACGGCCGGGTGCGCACGGTAAGCGGGGACGCCTTCGCCGAGGAGGGGCGCGCCGGGCGGGAGAACCTCCACTACCGCGCCCGGGTGGGTCTGGAGCAGGAGATCGAGGCGCTCCAGGGGCTGCCGCCGGAGAGCCGCCTGATCCCCGGCATGAGCGTCGCCGCGGAGATCAAGGTGGGGCGGCGCACGGTGCTCTCCTACTTTCTCTATCCGCTGATGAAGGGTTTCGACCAGAGCCTGCGCGAGCCGTAGGTCGGCGCTGCCGCGCCGACGCGAACGGAGGCACTGCGGGTGCAGATTTCCGGCAAATTTCCCGATGGCGCGTTTCACTCGGAAAGTTCATCGCATCGGCAAGCCCGCTGTCTCCGTTCGACACGGCGCCCGCGGGGCGCCCTATAGGGCGCCCCGCGGGCGCCGTGTCGAACGGAACTGCCACCGCCAAACCCACCCGGGTGCATACCAAGCCGCCCTCCAGCGTTCCACCTCTTTCACGTCGGAAATCACCGCGCATCAGCGGACGTCCGCCGGGATGCGGTCGGCGTCGGTGGGAGCGACCACCGCGTCGCGCCCGCTGCGAACCTTGAGGCCGGCGGCGGCGGCGTGGGCCGCCGCCCGGCTGGGGTAGCCGCCGACACGCACGGTGTGCCAGGGACTGGTGCCACCGGCGGGGCGATAGATGAAGGGGTGCAGGCCGGCGCGCCGCAGCGCCTCGACCACCGCGCGAGCGTTGGCGGGCTCGCGGTAGCTGCCCACCTGGAGGGAGTAGACGGTCGGGGACGGGGAAACCGCCACCGAGGCGCCTGCCGCCGGGTCGGCGGCAGGCGCCTCGGTGGCGGTTTCCCCGTGTGGCTTCCCGATGGATGGCAGGACGGGGGTTGACGACGTCGGCACCGGCTCGGCGGACGACGAAGTCTCGCTCAACGACTCCGCATCGACCTCACCCGCGGCGGGAGCCCGCGTGCCGTCGACCGCCTTCCCCGAGACATCCTCATCCGCCGCAACCGCGGACGCTGCCGCGACGTGCGACTCCCCGGTTTCCGGCGGCTCCGTGTCGAACTCGGCAGACGCTGGTGACACAGACGTCCCAACCACCGCCACTTCCCTATCCGACATCTCCAAATCCGGTATCGGCGCAACGGGTGTCGTCGAGGCGGCCCCCTCCCCTTCGAGGGCGGGACCCTGCGGAATGGATACGGGAGCGATGGCCGGCTTCTCCGCGGCGGCCGGGGGAATGACGATCACCCCCTGATCGACGGGCGTCGGCTCCGGCTCCGGTATGGGCGACACGTCACCGATATCGGCGGCGCTTACCGGGGTCGGGGTAGCGGCAGGGGTGGAGACCGGCGTCGGAGCCGGTTCCGGATGGGGAATCGGCGAAGTGACGAGCGGCGAAACCGCGGGAGAGGGTATGGCTACGGCAGGAGACCCGAGCGGGAGATCATCGCCTCCCACCGCCTTGACGGCGGCGGCGGGCGGCGCGACGGCCGAAGGCGGTTCTACCGCCTTCTGACAAGCAGCGCTCTCGTCGCCACCACGGTAACGCGCCTCACCGAGCGGCACCGTCGCCCCACCTTGGGAGGAGATGACCACCGAGGCACCGCCGGTGCGCAGCCCCACGCCGATCCCCAGACCGAGGACGAAGGCGACGAACACCGACACCACGTATACCAGCAGGTAGACGAAGGGCGAGCCGCCACCGGATTCCTCTCGTTCGGTCATCGCGCCATTTTACCCGCAACGGCCCCGTAGCGGGGTCGCCCGCCCACGCCCGGCGGGCCGGTTGGGCGCGACGCGGACCCGCGCCCGCTCAGCGGATCGACAGCGCGGTCAGCACGCCACCGCGGCCGAGGACGTAGAGGCGACCGCCGGCGGCCACCGGCCGCGCCTGGATCCCCTCCTTGTCGAGGCTCTCCCTCCCCACCAGGGAGCCGTCGCGGGCGTCGAGCCAGTGGAGGTTGCCCTCCTGGTCGCCGACCGCAAGGTAGCCCTCCAACTCGGCGGGGGCGGTCAGCACCCGCCCCTCCAGCGCCTCCTGCTTCCACAGCGAGCCGCCGTCGCGGGGGCTGAGCGCCCACACCCGGCCCTCGTCGTCGGTGAGATAGAGCTGGCTGCGGTCGACCGCGAAGCCGGAATGGGTGGAGATCTCCTTGCTCCAGGCGACCCGGCCGCTCTCCACCGCCATCGCCACCACCCGGCTCTGGTAGGCACCGGCGAACAGCGCCGGCCCGACCACCAGCGGGTCGGCATCCACGTCGATCATCCGCTCCAGCTCGGAACGGCCGCCGGCGACCCCCACCGAGGCCTCCCACACCATCGTCCCCTTGGCCAGGCTATAGGCGACCAGCTTGCCGTTGGCGAAACCGGCGATCACCCCGCCGGGGACCAGCGCCGGCGAGCTGGTGCCGCGCAGGGTGAGCACCGGCAGGGTGCGGCTGCTGACCCAGCGCTGGCTGCCGTCGAGCTGCTCCAGGGCGTGCAGCGAACCGTCGCTCCCCTGCACCACCACCGCACCGGAGACGACCCGCGGCACCGAGAGGATCTCGGCGTTCACCGAGCTGCGCCAGGCGACATCGCCGCCGGCGGCGTTCAGCGCGATCACTTCGCCACCGGCGCCCCCCACCACGACCAGACCGTCACCGCTGCCGGGACCGGCGGAGAGCGGGGTATCGAGGTCGATCTCCCACAGCGACGATCCGGAGGCCGCGTCGAGGGCGAACACCCGGCCGCCACGCCCGGCGGCATAGATCCGGTCGCCGGAGACGTCGGGGACCAGGTTGACGAACTGGCCGTCGGCACCGTCGCCGATTTGGCGCGTCCACAGGGTGGTGACGTCGAGCTTCTGCTCGATCTCCGGCAGCGGGGCGCTCTTCGGCGCATCCCGCCCCATCCAGCCGCCGACGGTATCGACGGTGTCGCTGAGGGTGGAACAGCCGCCGATCAGCAGGGCGCAGACGGCGACGGCGAGGCTCCGGGGGAGTCGGAACGGGCGGATCGGAAGATGGCGGTACACGGGGATCAACCTCCCAGGTCGTCCAGTTTCAGCTGCAGGACGTTGCGGTTGCCTCCCGCCTCCAGGGCGCGCTGGTAGGCGCCCTTGGCCTCATCCCGCTTGCCCTGGGCGAGCAGGATGTCGCCGCGCACCTCCTCGCCGCTGGCCTTGAAACCGGTGAGCTCGTCGAGCTGCTTGAGCGCCTCCTCCGGCTTGCCGCCGACGGCCAGCAGGCGGGCGAGGCGCAGCCCCGCCACCTCGCGGATCTCCGGCAGCTTGGCCTTCTTCATCGCCAGCCGCAGGTGGACCATCGCCTCCTCGCTCTGCCCCTGCTCCACCTGGAGTTTGGCCAGGGTCAGCTCCGCCAGGGCGGAATAGGGGGTGGCGTCGTACTCCCGGGAGAGGGCCTCGGCCTCCACCATCGCCTGCGTGGGATCGCCCTGGGCGGCGGCGAGCATCTGGTCGTAGACGGCGGCGGCCGCCACCCCCTGCTGGGTGACGTGGGCCTGCCACCCCTGCCAGCCGAGCACCGCCGCGATACCGAGCACCGCGCCGCCGACGACCGACTTGCCGTTCTCCCGCCACCACTGCTTGATCGCCTCTTCGGTCTGTTCGTCGGAGCTGTAGGTCTCCACCGCGTTCTCCTGGGTCGTTTCTCGTTCGTCTTGGTTGATCACGGCGCCGGCTGCCGCCGGCGCCGAATATTGGGGTGTGGGTCGCCACCGCCGCAGCGCCGAAGCTCGCACCGACGTCGCTGCCGACGGAGAGGCCGCGGCGGCCGCAGGCCGCCCTATAGGGCGGGCCGTGCCCGCCGCGACGCCACCGAGTCCGGTACCGACGGATCGGTTATGGGAGCGTCGCCAAATAGTCGGTCAGTTTACCCTGTTCCAGGCTCTGCTGCCCCCCTTCGCCGCGCAGGTCCTTGACCGTGACGGTGCCGTTGGCCCGCTCCTCGTCGCCGAGGATCAGGGCGACCCGCGCGCCGCTCTTGTCCGCCTTCTTCATCTGTCCCTTGAAGCCGCCACCGCCGCAGTGGGTCATCAGGCGCAGCGCGGGGTTGGCATCACGCAGCCGCTCGGCCAGCGCCATCGCCGCGGGCAGCCCCCCCTCGCCCATCGCCATCAGGTAGGCGTGGGGCGCGGCGGACGGGGGTTCGACGCCCCCCTCCTGGAGCATCGCCACCAGCCGCTCGAGGCCCATGGCGAAACCCACCGCCGGGGTCGGCTTGCCGCCCAACTGGCCCACCAAGCCGTCGTAGCGGCCGCCGGCGCACACCGTGCCCTGGGCGCCGAGGCGGTCGGTGACCCATTCGAAGACGGTCTTCGCGTAGTAGTCGAGGCCGCGCACCAGCCGCGGATTGATCGCATAGCCCACCCCGGCGGCGTCGAGGATCGCCTTCAGCCCCGCGAAGTGTTCCTGCGATTCGGCATCGAGGTGCTCCATCAGCTTCGGCGCCGCTTCGATCATCGCCTGCATCTCGGGGTTCTTGCTGTCGAGGATGCGCAGCGGGTTGCTGTCGAGGCGGCGGCGGGCCTCCTCGTCGAGCAGCTCGAAGTGGTCTTTCAGATACTCCACCAGGGTGCCGCGGTAGGCGGCCCGCGCCTCGGCGCTGCCCAGGGAGTTGAGCTGGAGGGTGACGTCCTCGATGCCGAGCAGCCGCCAGAAGCGGGCGCTCATCAGGATCAGCTCGGCGTCGATGTCGGGGCCGTCGAGGCCGAACACCTCGACGCCGATCTGATGGAACTGGCGGTAGCGCCCCTTCTGCGGCCGCTCGTGGCGGAACATCGGGCCGGCGTACCAAAGGCGGCGAACCTGGTTGAACAGCAGCCCCCGCTCGATGCCGGCGCGCACGCAGCCGGCGGTCCCCTCGGGACGCAGGGTGAGGCTGTCGCCGTTGCGGTCGTCGAAGGTGTACATCTCCTTCTCGACGATGTCGGTCACCTCGCCGATGGTGCGCTTGAACAGCTCGGTCTTCTCGACGATGGGGAAGCGGATCTCCTCGAAGCCGTAGGCCTCCACCACGGAACGGACGGTGTCTTCGAGATGGCGCCAAAGGGGGGTCTCCTCCGGAAGGAGGTCGTTCATGCCGCGTACGGCCTGGATGTTTTTCATGCGCACTTCGTCGGTCGGGTCGTTGTATTCGGGTCGCTCGGATGCTCTCCCACCGATGTGAAAAACATCCAAATTGGCCTTTTTCAGGCCGTTCTATGCCGGGGCATTACCTTTCAGTTGGGCGCGGATCGCCTGTTCCAGCTCGTCGACGATCTGCGCGTTGTCCTTCACCTTGTGGTCCGGCTTGCCGTCGACGTAGAGCAGGCAGGGGGAGCCGCCGGTGAGGCCGACGCTGGCCTCGCGCGCCTCGCCGGGACCGTTGACCACGCAGCCGATCACCGCCACGTCGAGCGGCTCCAGCACGTCCTCCAGCCGCTCCTCCAGGGCGTTCACCGTGCCGATCACGTCGAACTCCTGGCGCGAGCAGGTGGGACAGGCGATCAGGTTGATCCCCTTGGCGCGCAGCCGCAGGCTCTTGAGGATCTCGAAGCCGACCTTGATCTCCTCCACCGGATCGGCGGCGAGCGACACCCGCAGGGTGTCGCCGATCCCCTCGTAGAGCATCAGGCCGAGGCCGACGGCGGACTTCACCGAACCGGAGCGCAGCCCCCCCGCCTCGGTGATGCCGAGGTGCAGCGGCTGCTCGATCTGGCCGGCGAGCTTGCGGTACGCCTCCACGGTCATGAACACCTCGGAGGCCTTCAGGCTCACCTTGAAGTCGGGGAAGTCGTGGCGGTCGAGGATCTCGATGTGGCGCAGGGCGGACTCCACCAGGGCATCGGCGGTGGGCTCGCCGTAGCTCTTCAGCAGCTCCTTCTCCAGGGAGCCGGCGTTGACCCCGATGCGGATCGGGATGCCGTGGTCCTTGGCGGACTGGATCACCGCCGCGATCCGCTCCTCACGGCCGATGTTGCCGGGGTTGATGCGCAGGCAGTCGGCCCCCAGCTCGGCGACCCGCAGGGCGATCCGGTAGTCGAAGTGGATGTCGGTGACCAGCGGTACCCGGCACTGCTTCTTGATCTCGCCGAACGCCTCGGCCGCCTCCATGGAGGGCACCGAGACGCGCACGATGTCGGCACCGGCCCGCTCCAGCGCCTGCACCTGGGCCACCGTGGCGGCCACGTCGCAGGTGTCGGTGTTGGTCATGCTCTGCACGCTGATCGGCGCATCGCCGCCCACCGCCACGTCGCCGACGCGGATCTGGCGCGAGCGGCGGCGGCGGATCGGACTCTCTGCATGCATGGGATCGCTCCGGGCGGGATCGGCGGGCGGGATCAGCGACCGGCGGCAGCGGCCGCGTCCGCCTCGGGGTCGATCTCGCCGATGGTCAGCTTGGCGATGTTGGCCTGGGTGTAAGGGGCGAGATCGAAGGGCGACCCATCCACCTCCAGGGTGACGGCATTGGCCCGACCGAACAGCGCCTTGATCGGCGGCACCCCGTCCACGGTCGCGGTCTCCCCCGCCTTGGCGATGCGGAACAGCAGCTTGGTCCCCTCGCTGTCGACCACCTGGCTCCAGCAATCCTGGCTGAAGCGGACCACCAATCGGGTGCGACCAGCGTCGGCAGGCTGGGCACGGTCGGCGGCGGCCTGCGGTTCCGCTGGCTCGACCGCCGCCTCCGCCGCGGGGGTCGTCCCCGTCGGCGGCACCTCTACGGCGGCAGGCTCCTCCTCGGCCGGAGGCGGCTCGATCGCGGCGGCATCGTCCTCCGCGGCCACCTCCGCGGCAGCCGGCGGCGGTTCCCCCACTTCCGGCAGGGCGCCGGCAGCAGGACCGTTCCACGCCGCCGCGCCATCCCCCTCGCCGACCACCGCGGGATCGGCGGGAGAGGAGGTATCGGCGATGGGCATTGCCCCACCGTTACCGGCTTGCTGTTGCTGCCACCAGACCAGACCGCCTCCGGCCAACCCGAGCAACAGCACCACCACCACCAGCCACCCGGCGCCCCCTCCGCTGCCACTTGAGCCCCGTTCGCCGACCCCGCGCAGCCGATCGCTCTGGGCCGCCGTGGTCTTCAACGGCGAGACGCCGGAGGCCTCCTCGTAGCGGGTGATCATCGCCTCGGCGTCGAGGCCGAGCAGGCGGGCGTAGTTGCGCAGATATCCGCGCACGAAGATCGCCTCGGGAAGGGAGGCGAAGTCGTCCGCCTCCAGCGCCTCGATGACGTTTCGGTGCAGGTTGAGCCGGTTGGCCGCCGACAGCACGTCGAGGTTCATCCGCTCGCGCTCCTGACGCAGCACCCACCCCGGTCCCACCGTCCCGGCACCCATCTCGGCAGCCTCCATCGACGACTCCTGATTTACGGCGTTAGCGTTCATGGTCCTCCATCCGTCGCATCAGACGGGCCTCTTCCGATTGGGGAAATTGATTCTTCAGTCGCAACTGGTAGCTGGCAACGGCATCCCGGTCACCCAGCGCCCGCTCGGTGAGGATGCCCAGCCAGAGGGTCTCGGCGCTCTGCTTCTCCACCGCCAGATAGCGCTGGAGGAAGGCGCGGGCCTGGAGGAACTCCTGGCGCTCGACGCTGATCCGCGCCATCTCCAGCAGGGCCTGTGCGTAGGTGGGGGCGATCTGCAGGGCCTTGCGCAGGTACTCCTCCGCCTTCTCCCCGTCGCCCGCCTTGCGCAGGCAGAGGCCGGCGTTGGCGTAGGCCACCTCGGGGGTGCGGTAGAGCGGGTTGGCCAGGGCCTGGAGGAAGCGCTGCTCGCCCTCCTCGAAGCGCCCCTGCTTGCACAGGAACTGGCCGTAGTTGTTCTGCGCCATGGAGTCACCGCGATCGAGGTTGGCGGCACGCCGGTAGTGCTCCTCCGCCCGCTCCGTTTCGCCGAGCCGTTCGTAGAGCAGGCCGAGGGCATTGTGCGCGGCAGGCAGGTCGGGGTCCTGCTCCACCGCCTTGCGCAGCTTGTTGAGGGCGCGCTCCAGATTACCCTTGCGCAGGTAGGCGATCCCCAGCTGGACGTTGGCCATGCCGGGGCTATCGCTGTAGTCGCGGGGCGTGACCGAGTCGAGGGGGCGGACACCGCCATCTCCCCCCCGGGTCTGGCAGCCCACCAGCAGCGCCGACAACAGCAGGGGGAGCAGCAGCCGCTTCACGCGCCCACCCCACGGACGGCGAAGCGCTCGCTGCGGCGGGTGCGGTCCTGCACCCTTCCGACCAGTTGGCCGCAGGCGGCATCGATGTCGTCGCCGCGGGTCTTGCGGGTGATGGTAGTCACCCCACTCTGCACCAGGATGTCGCGAAAGCGGTCGATCACCGGTCGGCTGGAGCCCTGGTAGGGTGAACCGGGAAAGACGTTGAAAGGGATCAGGTTGACCTTGGAGGGGACGCTGCGCATCAGCTTGAGCAGCCGGCGGGCGTGCTCGGGGGAGTCGTTGACGTCGGCCAGCATGGTGTATTCGAAGGTGATCCGGCGGTGCGGCTTGCCCTCCAGGTAGCGGCGGCAGGCGGCGAGCAGCTCCTCGATCGGGTATTTGCGGTTGAGCGGCACCAACCGGTCGCGCAGGGCGTCGTCGGGGGCGTGCAGCGAGACCGCCAGCGAGACCTCGGAGTGCTCGCGCAACCGGTCGATGGCCGGCACCACCCCGGCGGTGCTGAGGGTGACCCGGCGCTTGGAGATGCCGAAGGCGTTGTCCTCCTGCATCACCTCCATGGCGGGGATCACCTGCTCCAGGTTGAGCAGCGGCTCGCCCATGCCCATCATCACCACGTTGGTGATGACGTGGTCGCCGGGGTGCTCGGGCAGGCCGACCAGCCGCTGGGCCACCACCACCTGGCCGACGATCTCGGCGGCGGTGAGGTTGCGGTTGAACCCCTGACGGGCGGTGGAGCAGAAGGTGCAGGCCAGGGTGCAGCCCACCTGGCTGGAGACGCACAGCGTGCCACGCTGGCCGTCGGGGATGAAGACCGTCTCGATGGTGTTGCCGTCGGCCAGGCGCAGCGCCCATTTGCGCGAGCCGTCGGCGGAGGGCTGGTCCGCCACCACCTCGGGCAAACCCACCTCGGCACGCACCGCCAGTTGCTCGCGCAGCCCCTTGCCGAGGTCGGTCATCCGCTCGAAATCGTCCACCCCGCGGTGGTAGATCCACTTCATCACCTGGGTGGCGCGGAAAGGCCGCTCGCCCAGTTCGGCGAAGAAGGCCTCCATCGCCGGGCGATCGAGGTTCAGCAGATTGATCCTGTCGACACTCACGGTTCAGCTCACCAGCTCGGTTGGGGCTCGCACCATCACGCCGCCCGGTTCGTCCAAGGAACGCGAATACGCTCCAAACGCGTCGTTAATACGGAAGCCTGTCAGATAAATCAAGGGAATATCGAATCAGCCGGGCCGGATGGAGAAAACCCGCGGCGAGGCGCGGGCTTTGCGTCGTTCGGGAGGCGGGCATTCTACCGCCCGCGGCTCATTTCAGGCAACGGCGGCGCCCGCCGGACCGACGACCGTCACTCCCGCTCCTCGATCCACGCCATCTGGATCGCCTCCAGGATCCGCTCACCGCAATGGTCGGGGTGGTCGTCGAACTCGGGCAGTGCCAGCACCCAATCCATCAGATCGGTGAAGCGGACGGCGCGCGGCTCCACCTCGGGGTGCGCCTCTTCCAGCTGGATGGCGATCTCCAGGGTATCGGTCCACTTCAGTGCCATGATTCAATCCTCCGGACAGGGTGTGACAGACGGCGTCGGATTTTGCCACGGAGCCACGGAGAACACGGAGCGGTAAAATCGGTCTGCTCCGTGCCCTCCGTGGCTCCGTGGCCGCTCTTCATATGCTCTACCCACGGTGTTCGGAGACCATGTTGATGGTGTACTTGGGGATCTCCACCACCAGCTCGGCCTCGGTCACCACCGTCTGACAACTGAGGCGGGAGTCCGGTTCCAGGCCCCACGCCTTGTCGAGCATGTCGTCCTCCTCCTCGGAGGACTCCGCCAGGGAGTCGAGCCCCTCACGCACGTAGACGTGGCAGGTGGTGCAGGCGCAGGACTTCTCGCAGGCGTGCTCGATCTCGATGTCATTGGCGAGCATCGCGTCGCACAGGGTGGTGCCGGGCGCCACCTCCAGCACCGCCCCCTCCGGGCAGAGCTCGTCGTGGGGCAGGATGATTACCTGGGTCATATTCAGTTCCTGATTGGGTGTCCGTAGGAGCGGCCCCCAGGCCGCGATGAGCCGAGGCAGCGGGGCCAAGGAGATTTTCGGTGGTTATCGGTAAGGGCGCCATCGCGGCCTCGGGGCCGCTCCTACAGGGGATCTCATTTGAACTCATCGACCTTATGGCCGGCCAGCGCCTTTTTGATGCCGGCGTCCATGCGCCGGGAGACGAAGGTCTCCGCCTCGCGCTCGGCGGTCTCGATGGCCGAACGAATGCCGATGGCGTCGCTCGCCTCCACCGCGGCGATCAGCTCGGCCAGCTGCTTGTCCAGATGGGCCCGCTCCTCGCGGTCGAGCAGGTCGCCGTCGGCGGCCAGCGCCGACATCAGCGCCTCCACCACCCGCTTGCCCTCGACCCGCTGCTCCGCCAGGCGACGGGCGTCGAGGTCGTCGTGGGCGTGGGCGATCGAGTCGCGCAGCATCTGCTCCACTTCCGAGTCGGTGAGGCCGTAGGAGGGCTTGATCTCGATCGAGGCGTGGACCCCGGAGATCTGCTCCTGGGCGTTGACGCTGAGCAGCCCGTCGGCATCCACCTGATAGGTGACGCGGATGCGCGCCACGCCGGCGGCCATCGGCGGGATGCCGCGCAGCTCGAAGCGCCCGAGGGAGCGGCAGGCGCTGACCATGTCACGCTCGCCCTGCACCACGTGGACCGCCATCGCCGTCTGACCGTCCTTGAAGGTGGTGAAGTCCTGGGCGCGGGCCACCGGCAGGGTGGTGTTGCGCGGGATGATCTTCTCCACCAGCTCGCCCATGGTCTCGATGCCCAGTGACAGCGGAATGACGTCGAGCAGCAGCATCTCGTCGTCGGGCTTGTTGCCGGCGAGGATATCCGCCTGCACCGCCGCACCGATCGCCACCACCCGGTCGGGGTCGATGTCGACCAGCACCTCGCGGCCGAAAAACTCGCTCACCAGCTCGCGCACCCGCGGCACCCGGGTGGAGCCGCCGACCATCACCACGTCCTGCACCTCGTCGGCGTCGAGACCGGCGTCGCGCAGCGCCCGGCGGCAGGGGGCGATGGTCTTCTTGATCAACGGATCGACCAGTTCGTGGAACTGCTCGCGGGTAAGCGTCCCCTGCCAATGGGCGCCATCCGCCAGCTCCAGCTTGATCTCGGTGGTCTCGTTGTCGGTCAACGCCTCCTTGGCGGCACACGCCTCGCGCATCAGACGGCGTACCTGGGCATGATCGGTATCCTCCTCGATACCGGCCTGGTCCATGATCCACTGGGCCACGTTGCGATCGAAATCGTCGCCGCCGAGGGCGGAGTCGCCGGCGGTGGCCAGCACCTCGAAGACCCCGCGGTGGAGACGCAGGATCGAGACGTCGAAGGTGCCGCCGCCCAGGTCGTAGACCACGTGCACCCCCTCCGGGGCGCGATCCAGTCCATAGGCCACCGCCGCCGCCGTGGGCTCGTTGAGCAGGCGCAGCACATTGAGGCCGGCGACCCGCGCGGCGTCCTTGGTGGCCTGGCGCTGGGCGTCGTCGAAATAGGCGGGAACGGTGATCACCACCCCGGTCAGCTCGCCGCCGAGGCTCAGCTCGGCACGGCACTTGAGGCAGCGCAGGATCTCGGCGGAGACCTCGATCGGGCTGACGTCACCGGCGGCGGTGCGGATCCGCGGCACCGCCGAGCTGGTCTCGACGAAGTCGTAGGGCAGCCGCCCGCCGAGGTGCTTGACGTCGGCCACCCCGCGCCCCATGAAACGCTTCACCGAGCAGATGGTGTTGAGCGGGTCGGCGGTGCAGGCGGCCTTCGCCTCGAAGCCCACCACCGGCGTGGCACCGCCGAGGTAGCGCACCGCCGAGGGGAGGATGTGGCGCCCCTCGCCGTCGGGCAGGGTCTCGGCCTTGCCGGAGCGAACGGTGGCGACCAGGGAGTTGGTGGTCCCGAGGTCGATCCCCGCCGCCAGGCGGTGCTGGTGAGGGGCGGCCGACTGGCCGGGTTCGGCGATCTGTAGCAGCGACATCGATAGGCCTTTGAAATCGTTTGTTTTCCGCAAATGAACGCGAATGAACGCGAATAATTATGAGCAGAAATCCTTGTCCTGGCTCGGGGGGGCACTTCCCGCGTAGGGTGGATTAGCGCCAGCGTAATCCGCCAATTCGAAACGGTTTCCAGCGACGGCACCCCCGTTCCCGGCGGATTACGCTAACGCTAATCCGCCCTACCCGTGCCCCTCTTCCCCCGATTCCTCGATTGCCCGCGAACGCCCACCCGAGGAACGCAATCTTCTCTTCCATTCGCGTTCATTCGCGTTCATTTGCGGACAACTCTTCAATAAAACTCCTCTTCGAGCTTCAGCGCGTCCTCTTCCAGCTTGAGGAAGAACTGCATCTTCAGGGTGATCCCGGCGGCGTGCTCCAGGGCCTCGACGCCGCCATCGGCGAACGCCTCGCCGAGCTCGGTATCCATCCCCTTCAGCGCCCGCCGCACCTCGGCGAGCACCTCTTCCACCGTCTCCATCGGGTCGTCGGCGCCACGCGCCCCCTCCAGCCCCTCGCGGAGCTCCATCTGCTCGATCAGGAACGCCGGCGGCAGTTGACGGCGCTCGTCCACCGGCACGCCGCGCAACTCCAGCAGGTAGCGGGCGCGGCGCTGGGACGACTTGAGGGTCGCGAAGGCGTCGTTGACCAGGCTCGCCCGCTGCTGGGCGATGCGCTTCTCCTGGCCGGAGGCGCTGGCGAAACGGTCGGGGTGGGTCTCCGCCTGGAGTTCACGATAGCGCGCCGCCAACGCCTCCTTGTCGACCGCGAAGACCTCCGCCAGCCCGAACAGCTCGAAGTAGTTCTGTTTCAGATCCACGGGGAAATTCCTGAAGAAGAAGAATTGTCCGCAAATGATAAGAAAATGAACGCAAATAAGAGGAAGACTTCTTCGCGTTCCGCGCCGAAGGCGGAAGCGCTTTTATTTGCGTTCATTTTCTTATCATTTGCGGACAAATCTTTTCTTCTGTTACACGGAGAAGGACTCGCCGCAGCCGCAGGCGGCCTTGGCGTTGGGGTTGTTGAACTTGAACCCCTCGTTGAGCCCCTCCTTGCCGTAGTCCAGCTCGGTGCCGTCGAGGTAGACCATGCTCTTGGCGTCGACGATCACCTTGACGCCGTGATCCTCGAACACCTCGTCGTCCTCGTTCAGCTCGTCGACGAACTCCAGCACGTAGGCCATCCCGGAACAGCCGGAGGTCTTCACCCCGAGGCGCAGGCCGAGCCCCTTGCCGCGGTTGTCCAGAAACGCCTTCACCCGTTCGGCGGCCTGATCGGTCATGGTGATGCCCATGGTCGGCTCCTCCTATTTACGCTTCGACTGATAGTCCTCGATGGCCGCCTTGATCGCGTCTTCGGCGAGCACCGAGCAGTGGATCTTCACCGGCGGTAGCGCCAGCTCGTCGGCGATGTCCTGATTCTTGATCTCGCGGGCCTGGTCGAGGGTCTTGCCCTTCACCCACTCGGTGACCAGGGAGCTGGAGGCGATCGCCGAACCGCAGCCGTAGGTCTTGAACTTGGCGTCCTCGATCACCCCCTGCTCGTTGACCTTGATCTGCAGCTTCATCACGTCGCCGCAGGCGGGGGCGCCGACCATGCCGGTGCCGACGTCGGTCGCCTCCTTGTCCAGGGTGCCGACGTTGCGGGGGTTCTCGTAGTGGTCGATGACCTTGTCGCTGTAAGACATGCTATGTACTCCTCTCGCCCGTTGTCGATCGGGCCGCGTTCGATTCAGTAAATGACCCGGCGCGAAGCGCCCAAACCGCTCACCGCTCCCTGCTCGCCCGCGTCAGTGCGCCGCCCACTGCACCTTGGAGATGTCGACCCCGTCCTTGAACATCTCCCACAGCGGCGAGAGGTCGCGCAGCTTGCTCACCTGCCTGCGGATCAGCTCGACGGTGTAGTCGATCTCCTCGGCGGTGGTGAAACGGCCGATGGTGAAGCGGATCGAGCTGTGGGCCAGTTCGTCGGGACGGCCGATGGCGCGCAGCACATAGGAGGGCTCCAGACTCGCCGAGGTGCAGGCGGAGCCGGAGGAGACCGCGATGTCCTTCAGCGCCATGATCAGCGACTCACCCTCGACGTAGTTGAAACTGACGTTGAGATTGCCCGCAACCCGCTGCTCCAGGTCGCCGTTGAGGTAGACCTCCTCCATGTCCTTGATGCCGTCCCACAGCTTGTTGCGCAGGGTCACCACCCGTTCGTTCTCGCTCGCCATCTCCTCCCTGGCGAGGCGGAACGCCTCGCCCATGCCGACGATCTGGTGGGTCGCCAGGGTGCCGGAGCGGAAACCGCGCTCGTGGCCGCCGCCGTGCATCTGCGCCTCCAGGCGGGCACGCGGCTTGCGCCGCACGTAGAGGGCGCCGATCCCCTTGGGGCCGTAGATCTTGTGGGCGGAGAAGGAGATCAGGTCCACCTTTAGGGTCTGCACGTCGAGCGGCACCTTGCCGGCGCTCTGCGCGGCGTCGACGTGAAAGAGGATCTTGCGCGCGCGGGTCAGCTCGCCGATGGCGGCGATATCCTGGATCACCCCGATCTCGTTGTTGACGTGCATGATCGAGACCAGCACGGTGTCCTCGCGCAGCGCCGCCTCCAGCTTGGCGAGATCGATCAGGCCGTTGGGCTCGGGATCGAGATAGGTCACCTCGAAACCCTCGCCCTCCAAGTGGCGGCAGGTGTCGAGGACCGCCTTGTGCTCGGTCTTGCAGGTGACGATGTGCTTGCCCTGCTTGTGGAAGAAGTGGGCGGCGCCCTTGATCGCCAGGTTGTCCGATTCGGTCGCCCCGGAGGTGAAGACGATCTCCTTCGGGTCGGCGTTGATCAGCTCGGCCACCTGCCGGCGGGCGACGGTCACCGCCTCGTCCGCGGCCCAGCCGAAGGTGTGGGAGCGCGACGCCGGATTGCCGAAGTTGCCCTCCAGGGTCAGACACTCCATCATCTTCTCCGCCACCCGCGGATCGACCGGAGTGGTGGCCGAGTAGTCGAGGTAGATCGGCAATTTCATCATTCACATCTCCATCTCAGGATGTTGATCGTTTGCACCGTGCCGCCGCTAACGCGGCGACACGAGAACCTGTTGCAGGGCGGCCAGGAGCTGATCGACCTCGGCCTCTTCGGTGTTCGGCCCGAAACTGGCCCGCACCGCGCCGAGGGCGGTCTCCCGCGCCACTCCCATGGCGGTCAAGACATGGCTCGGCTCGGTGGAGCCGGAGGAGCAGGCGGAGCCGCTGGAGAGGGCCACCCCGAGGCGGTCGAGACTCATCAGCAGGGTCTCGCCGTCGATCCCCGGGGCGGCGAACATCACCGTGTTCGGCAACCGCTCGGCACCGGCGGCGAAGCGGGTGACCCCGCCGATCGCCGCCAGTCCCACCTCCAGGCGGTCGCGCAACCGCCCCATCCGGACGGCCCGCTCGGCCAACTCGCCCTTCGCCAGCTCGGCCGCCTTGCCGAAGCCCACCAGCCCGGCGACGTTCTCGGTGCCGCCGCGCAGCCCCCGCTCCTGACCGCCGCCGTGGACCAGGGGCTCGATCTCCAATCGCTTGTCCACCACCAGCGCCCCGACCCCCTGAGGCCCGCCGAACTTGTGGGCCGACATGCTCATCAGGTGGGCGCCGCCGGCGGCGAAATCAACCACAATCTTTCCGCAGGCTTGGACCGCGTCAGTATGCAGCCAAGCCCCCGCCGCGATGACCCGCTCGGCGAGCGGCGCGAGCTCCTGCAGGGTGCCGACCTCGTTGTTGGCCAGCATCAGCGAGACCAGCCTCGGCCGCGCCGCCAGCGCCTCCTCCAGGCTCGCCAGGTCGAACCGCCCCTCGCAGTCCACCTCGACCCAGCCGAGGGGATGGCCGTGGCGGGCCAGCGCTTGTGCCGGGGCGATCACCGAGGCGTGCTCGACGCGGCTCACCGCCAGCCCCTCCCCCGACCGCAACACCCCCTTCAAGGCAAGGTTGTTGGCCTCGGTTCCGCCGCCGGTGAAGAGCACCTGGGAGGGGTGGGCCCCGACCAGCGCCGCCACCCGCTCCCGCGCCCGGTCCACGGCACCGCGGACGAGCCGTCCGTAGCGGTGGACGCTGGAAGGGTTGCCGTGGGTGCGTCCGAGGAAGGGGCGCATCGCCTCCATCACCCGCTCGTCGAGCGGCGTGGTGGCGTTGTGGTCCAGATAGACCGGCATCGGTAACAGGCAGCGAACTAGGTAGTCGCCATGCGCTCGCCCGCGCTGCCCTCGGCACGGGCCGGGATCCCGTCTTCGTCACGCAGATCGCGTTTGCGATCCATCAGGTCGCCGAGACTGATGCCGTTGAGGAAATCGTGGATCTGCTGACTCAGATCGGTCCACAGCTCGTGGGTCAGGCAGGGCCGATCCTCCAGACAGTTGCCGAGCCCGCCGCACTTGCGCACGTCCACGCTCTCGTCCACCGCGGTGATCACCTCCGCCACCGCGATCTCGTGGGCCGAACGGCTCAGCCGGTAGCCGCCGCCGGGGCCCCGCGCACTATCCACCAGCCCGCGCTTGCGCAGCCGGGAGAAGAGCTGCTCCAGGTAGGAAAGGGAGATCCCCTGCCGTTCGGAGATGTCGGCCAGCGTGATCGGGCCATCGGTGTAGTGCAGCGCCAGATCCAACATCGCCGTTACGGCGTAGCGCCCTTTTGTCGTGAGCCTCATTGCGTCATCCCACCCGTGTGAATACAATTGAAACTAAAACATATCCGAGAAAAATGGTCAAGTATTTTTCCCGTCCTCCGCCTCATTCCTCTCGCCCTCCTCCGCCGAGTCGAGCCGCTCGCCCGACAGATCGTCCCCGGTGACGATCTCGCAGGCCTCCAGCTCCGGCAGGTCGAGGTCTTCGATGCTCACCCCCAGCTGTTTGAGGGTGCCGCACATCTCCTCCATCCGCTCATCCATCTTGTGGATGTGGTCGAGCATGCAGTTGATCGCGTGGGCCACCGGGTCGGGCATGTCGCGGCTCATGCCGTAGGCGTCGAAGCCGATCCGCTCGGCGAACGCCTTGCGGTGGGCCGGCACTTCGGGGCGCTTACCCACCACCCGGCCGGGGACACCCACCACCGTCGCCCCCTCCGGCACGTCCTTCAATACCACCGCATTGGAGCCGACCCGGCTGTTGTCTCCCAGGGTGATCGGCCCAAGCACCTTGGCCCCCGCGCCGATCACCACCCCGTTGCCCAGGGTGGGATGGCGCTTACCCTTGTTCCAACTGGTGCCGCCGAGGGTCACGCCGTGATAGAGGGTGCAGTCGTCACCGATCTCCGCGGTCTCGCCGATCACCACCCCCATGCCGTGGTCGATGAAGAAGCGCCGGCCGATCCGCGCCCCGGGGTGGATCTCGATGCCGGTGACCCAGCGGGCGAATGTGGAGAGGACGCGGGCGAGCCACTTCAACCCCCAACACCATAGGGCGTGGCTGAAGCGGTGGAAGAGCACGGCGTGGACGCCCGGGAAGGTGGTCAGGATCTCGAAGGTGTTGCGCGCCGAGGGGTCGCGCTCGAACACGCAGCAGACATCTTCGCGAAGCCGTTTGAACATGGGAACGGACGGATACCGGGGGGGGAACGGGCAATTCGTAGCGATTGTATCAGGAATTGACCAATTGCGGGTTCTTGGCGCTCGCGAAAAAATAACTTCCTGTTTCGGGGCGTCGAGACGCCCGTCCGGTAAGGCGCGCAAAGGGGCGCATACTCGTTGTATGCAACCCTTTGCGCAACGCCGCCGGGCGGAGGGCGGATCGGCGTTCCAAAACAGGAAATTATTCTTTCGCGAGCCCTTGGCCTTCGTCTTTCGACGAAGGCCAGTATTGGTGTTGCTCGATGGAGGTGAGGAAACCGCGCAGGATGTTGATCTCATTAGGTGTTGGACGTGCCCGAGCATACAGCAGGCGGAGTCGGCGCAGCAGCTGGCGGGGATTGGCCGGGTCGTGGAAGCCGGTCAGGGTGAGCACCCGCTCCAGGTGCTCGAAATAGCGCTCCACCTCCTCCGCCGGGGCCGGCGCCTCCTTCACCGCCCGCACCTCCGCCGGACTGCGCTCCAGCCCCGCCATGCGCACCTCGTAGGCGAGCACCTGGACCGCCGCCGCCACGTTGAGCGAGGAGTACTCCGGATCGGCCGGCAGATGGACCAGTTGGTGGCACAGCTCCAGTTCCTCGTTGGTCAGTCCCGAGCGCTCCCGCCCGAAGACCAGCGCCGCCTGCCCCTCCTCCGCCACCGCCAGCCGCCCCGCCTCGCGGCCGTCGACCACCGGCCAGTGGAGGCTGCGCGGCCGGGCGCTCGCCCCGAGCACCAGCGTGCATCCCTCCAACGCCTCGGCCAGCGTTCCGCAGACCCGCGCCGCGGCCAGCACGTCATCCGCTCCCGAGGCCATCGCCGTGGCCTCCTCCGCGGGAAAGCAGCGCGGCGAGACCAGCACCAGCTCGTGCAGCCCCATGGTCCTCATGGCCCGGGCCGCCGCCCCGATGTTGCCGGAGTGGCTGGTCTCCACCAGCACGACGCGAATATTGGAACTCATCGGGAACCTCGTCCTGCGCGAAAACGGGGTATTTCAGCAGAAAAGGGCGCACCGGTCGCGCCGCGCGTCAGATCCGCACGAAATAGGGCAGCGCCACCAATCCCGCCCCGACCGCCACCAGCAGGTAGACGTTCGAAATGAAATAGGGAAAAACGAACAGCCCCATGCCGCTCAACAGCGGGACGATCGCCTGCTGCTTCCTGCCATAGGAGAAGAAGCCCAGTCCGATCACCCCGAACACCATGCCCCAAACCAGTTGCGACGTACTTTCCATAGAGCCTTTCCCACTGTGATATAAAAAAACTGCCGGTAACGATTCAGCACCCGATCATAAGGGCAGACTGAACCGCAGATTAATGCAGATTGGCGCAGATTTTTTCCATCTGATCTGCGTCGATCTGCGTTAATCTGCGGTTGACAATGCTTTTCCCCGCGCCCCCGAATTCATCCGGATCGCCCGGCCACGCGCCCCTCTCCACTCTACATCCCATCACCGCCGAGGAGACCCCCCATGCGCATCCTGCCCGCCCTGCTGCTGCTCGCCACGGCACTGCCTGCCACCGCCGAGATCGAGACCACGGGGAAAGACCGCGACGGTCTCTCGCTGACCCTCTACAACAACGACCTGGCGCTGGTCCGCGACCACCGCAGCGTGCGCCTCGAGCGCGGCGAGAACCGCCTCGCCTTCGCCGACGTCGCCGCCCGCATCCGCCCGGAGACGGCACGGCTGTTCGGCGCGGCGACGGTGCTGGAGCAGAACTTCGATTTCGATCTGCTCACCCCGCGCAGCCTGCTGGAGAAATACGTCGGCAAGAAGGTCAATCTGGTGCGCATCCACCCGCAGACCGACCAGGAGCGCGAGGAGAGCGGCACCCTGCTATCGGTGAGCGACGGCGGCGTGGTGTTCCGCATCGGCGACCGGATCGAGACCGGCGGCGCCGACTCGCCGTGGCGCTTCGTCTTCAACGAGGTACCGGAGAACCTGCGCGAGCGGCCCACCCTGTCGATGACCGTGGAAAGCGAGCAGTCGAGCGAACTCCCGCTGGAGCTGGCCTATCTCACCGGCGGCATCGACTGGCGCGCCGACTACGTGGCGGCACTCGACGAGGGCAACGGCAAGATGGACCTCACCGGCTGGGTCACCCTCACCAACCGCAGCGGCACCGCCTACCCCGATGCCGAGGTGCAGCTGATGGCCGGGGACGTTCACCAGGAGCGGCCAGCGGCGGACACCCGGCGGATGGCCAAGGTGATGATGGAGGCGGCGGCCCCCCTGCCCCGGGAGGAGGGGCTGTTCGAGTACCACCTCTACACCCTGGGGCGCCCCACCACCCTGGCCGACAACCAGACCAAGCAGGTGCTGCTGTTGCAGGCCGACGGCATCCCGGTGACCCGTCACTACCGCATCCGCGCCCCGCGCTACGCCCAACCGGGGGTCGACCAGGAGCTGAAGGCGGAGGTCCAGCTCACCTTCCGCAACGACCGCCCCACCCTCGGCCGCCCGCTGCCCAAGGGGGGGATGCGCTTCTACACCCGCGACGGCGATGGGCGCCTGCAGTTCATCGGCGAGAACCGCATCGACCACACCCCGGAGGGGCGGGAGGTGGAGCAGCGGGTCGGCAACGCCTTCGACATCACCGCCAAACGGCGCCAGACCGACGCCAGGAAGCTTTACGGCAGCGAGCGGGAGACGGCGTGGCGGGTGGAGGTGTTCAACGCCAAGGCCCATGATGTGACCGTGGAGCTGCTGGAACCGATGGCCGGCGACTGGCAGATCGTCGAGGAGAGCCTCCCCCACGAGCGGGCGGATGCGGCCACTGCCCGCTGGCAGCTCCACGTCCCGGCGAAGGGTTCGACCCTGCTCACCTATCGCGTCCGCGAAAAGTGATCCGATGCCCCCCCATACCACCCCACCGACCGGCTGTTGATCCCGCTGGCCCTGCTGATCGCCCTCGCCCAGCTGGGGTGGCTGTTGAGCGACCGCGGGGGCGCGGTGTGGATCGGTTTTCCAATCGACGACGCCTGGATCCACCTGGACTATGTCCGCGGTCTGCTCAGAGACGGACTCCCGACCTACAATCCCGGCGTGCCGGAGGCCGGCTTCAGCAGTCCCTTGTGGCTCTTCGCGGTGATGCCCTTCCACCTCGCCGGCGAGGCCCTCGGGCTGCCACCGGCGGTCGGCGTGAAGTTCGCGTCGTGGCTCTTCGGCCTGCTCACCGCACTCTCCCTCGGCACGCTCGCCGGCCGGCTGAGCGGTTCGAAGTGGGCGGCACGGCTCACCGCCGCCCTGCCGCTGCTCCACCCCGACTTCACCTTCTCCATGCTCAGCGGCATGGAGGTGACCCTGGCGGCCTGGCTGGTCATGCTCACCCTCTCCGCCTCGCAGGACGAACGGGTCGGCCGCTGCGGCTTCTACGCCGCGCTGGCGATGCTCGCCCGGCCGGAGGCGGCGATGGTGCCGCTGCTGCTGGCCCCGTTCATCCTCATCGCCGCTCCCCGCGGCGAAGGCGGCAAACGTCTGGTCGCCCTCTTCGCCCCCTCGCTGCTCCTCGGCCTGGGCTGGATCGGCTACACGCTCTGGGCGACCGGCTATCCGCTGCCCTCCACCTTCCTGATCAAATCGTCACCGTGGATCTCCCTCGGCGAGCGGGCCGGCGATCTGCTGCTCTACTGGCGAGTGCTGCTGCCGCGCGACGGGCTGGACGTGCTGATTTCGTCGACGCTGCTCTTCGCCGTCGGGATGACCGCCCTGTGGCGACGGGTCGGCTGGCAGACCACCGGGGCAATGCTGATCGTCCTCCTCGGCAGCGTGGTCGCCACCGGCCTCACCCGATCCCTCAGTCTCGGCTACTACGTCGAACGCTATTTCCACCCCTTCATTCCGCTGGCCCTGCTCTTCGTCGGCATCGGCGGGTGGGCTGCAGCGCGCGCGGTCGCATCGCGCATCGACAACCGCCCGCTGCGCCACACGGTGGCGGTACTGGTGGCGCTGATTGCCCTCGCCCCACGACTGCCCGACTGGTGGCTCACCGCCCGCCTCTACCAGGACTACTGCCTGCACACCCACTGGCTGCATGCGCTGCTCGCGCAGCGTCTCGCCGAACGGGCCCCGGCGGATGCGGTGATTGCGGTGGAGGGTGCCGGCGCCATGCGCTACTTCGCCGATCGTCCGATCATCGACCTGGTCGGCCTCAACGACCACCGGCTGGTGCGGGCGACCCGCTCCCCCGCCGGCTTGACCGGACTCAGCGACCTGCCGGCGACCCACGCCCCGGAGCACGCGATGAAGGTGCTCTGCGCAATGCGCGAACGTGGGGCGTCGCTGGCCGCGGTCCCCGACGAGTGGGGACCGACGCTACTGCGCGGATTCAAGATGCAGCGGATGGACATCGCCCACGTCGATCACTGGGCCATCGCCGGCTACTCCGGACCGCGAACCGTCAGCGTCTTCACCCTCGCCGCGCGGCCGGAACTCGCCGCCGCCTGCGCTCACTCGGCGGCGGCGGAGGCCAGCGAAAAGCGGATCGACGCGAAGTCGGACTGAAGCGCGAGCTGGACGTGGTAGCCACTGGCGCTGCCGCTGGTACCGGCGGCCACCATCACTGTGGGGATGTCGATCTGCCCGCTGGACGCGTCGAAGGAGGCCGAAACGCAGGCGGCTTCGGTACTCACCGCCCGGATCCCGCCGAGGGTGAAGTCGTAGCCTCCCGCCTGTTGCAGGGTCGCCCGGTAGTAGAGCCCGCCCACCTCCACCACCGGCAGGGTCAGGCTGCCGCTGGTCGGATCGAAGCGCGGCAGTTCGACCCCGCCGGTGCAACCGGCCTGGTGGCTGTTGCCGCCGGTGGCGCCGAGCGCCGTGCTGCGATCGATGGTGACGGTGAAGCTGCGCGAACCGGCGGTGAAGGTGGCGTAACCGCCCACCGAACCGCTGATCGAGACGCGCAGCGTATTCTGATCGATGAACGAGGCATCCACCGTGGTGCCGCCACTGTAGGACCACTGCAGCGAGCCGAGCACGTCGCTCCCCGAGGCGGGGGGGAAATAGACCGCAAACTGCGAGCCGGAGCCCACCGAGAGGGTCTCGCCGGTACCGTCGAGGGTAAAGACGTTGACGCCGAGGTCGCGGGTCTGGAAGGACCAGCGCAGGAAGGTGCGCTCACCATCCACCACCAGATCGGCGTCGGCCCGGTATTGGGTATCCCACTCCAGCCGTTCCAGCGGAAAGAGGGCGAACTCCTTGTCGCTGAACTCGCCGTTGGGGTCGCTGGAGGCGTCCAGCAGGCGGACATTGGTCAGGCGCGTGCCGTCGCTCGCCTTGCGCACCGCCAGATCGAGCAGCTGCACCTGGCTGACCTTCTCCTCGTTGAAGCCGATCGACAGCGGATAGCCGGAGACGCTGTAGTCGGGCAGCGGATCGGGACTCTCCTCGAAGAAGGCCGGCGGGATGTCGCCGTTGCCGTCGGAGGGCCACACCACCCGTGCCGGGTTGGCGTCGCGCACCACCGCCAACGCCCCCTCGTAGTCCGACGAGGCGACCCGCCCGTCGTTGGCGCAGGCGACGTAATAGCTCCCGCCACCGCTGAAGCCGTTGTTGCAGGCCGACTCGATGCCGGCGTTGCCCATGTTGTAGACGTAGCGCCCGTAGCTGCCGCTGGCGATGCCGATGCCGAGCTGGTCGACGGAGAAGTTGAGGAAGCCGAAGCGGTGGTAGATCGCCCCCATCAGGCCGTCCACCGAGGCGTAGGCGTCGTCCTGTCCGCCGGAGACGTTCTCCAGCACGTAGGTGGTGGAGTAGCCAGCGGCGACCACCCGATCCGAGACACTCACCCCGGTGAAGGACGAATCCGAGGCGCTCTGGTAGTGGCCACCGCCCAGGTTGTTGACCTCCAGGTAGTTGGCGTGGCCGCGGGCCGCCGTCTCCAACTGGCTGTTGGTGCTGAACGAGGTCATCCCGGCGAGCAGACGCAGGGAGTTGACATAGCTGAAGGCGGTGTCGGCCTGGGCCGAATCGAGCGCTGCCAGCGCGGGCAGCGGGAGCAGCACGGCGGCGAGCAGCAGGGCGTGGCGGGCGCGGTTCATGGCAATCTCCAATAACATCATTCGGGCAGTCTACACCGACGGGCGTGGGTAAACCGCCCCAACCGGTCGTGACGGCACTCTGGGCCCCACTCCGTAGAGACTGGTGCGCCTCGTAACCTCGGCACACCCTACGCTGCCCCAAGACCACCGCCGGTTAGGATTGCACTCTTCGCTCTCCCGCCCCATATTCTGGTTTTCGCCGGCCCCGCACGGAGCCACCGCCCCCGGAACCGGCACCACCCCCAACCGACCACCGCACCCTCCCCCAACCCACGCCGGCGAAAACCAGTGCATCAGACCCGAACCACCCTCCCCTCGCGCGACCGCAACGACTGGCAGACGGTGCGCAAGCTGCTCCCCTTCCTGTGGCGCTTCCGCTGGCGGGTGGGGCTGGCGCTCGCATCCCTGCTCGCGGCAAAGGGGGCCAACGTCGGCGTGCCGCTGGCGCTGAAGGAGATCGTCGACGCCCTCGACCCCTCGCTCAGCCCGGTCACCGTGCTACCGCTGACGCTGCTCGTCGCCTACGGCCTGCTGCGCATGGCCTCCTCGCTGTTCAACGAACTGCGCGACTCGATCTTCGCCCGGGTGCGCCATGGGGTGACCCGCGAGATCTCCACCCGGGCGCTCGGCCACCTGCATACCCTGTCGCTGCGCTTCCACCTCGACCGCCGCACCGGCGGGGTGGCCCGCGACATCGAGCGCGGCTCGCGCAGTGCAGCCTCCTTGCTCAACTACCTGGTCTTCAGCATCCTCCCCACCTTCGTCGAGGTGGGGCTGATCACCGCCATCCTGCTCGCCAACTACGACGTCCGCTTCACCCTGATCACCCTCGGCACGGTGGGCCTCTACGTCGCCTTCACCTTCTTCGTCACTGAGTGGCGGATGAAGTACCGGGTGACCATGAACGCCGAGGACTCCAAGGCCAGCGGCCACGCGGTGGACGGGCTGCTCAACTACGAGACGGTCAAATACTTCAACAACGAGGGGCTGGAGCTGGAGCGCTACGGACGCTCGATGCGGGCGTGGGAGGAGGCGGCGGTGAAGAGCCAGACCTCCATGTCGGCGCTCAACTTCGGCCAGGGGGCGATCATCGCCGCGGGGCTCACCCTGGTGATGCTGCTCGCCGGCCGCGAGGTGGTGGCGGGAACCATGAGCCTCGGCGATCTGGTGCTGGTCAACACCTTCCTGCTCCAACTGTTCATCCCGCTGGGCTTCCTCGGGGTGGTCTACAGTCAGGTGAAGCACGCGCTCTCCGACATGGAGCAGCTGTTCAAGCTGCTGGAGCGGGAACCGGAGATCCGCGACCGCGAGGGCGCGCCAGTGCTGGCGGTGGGCGGCGGCGAGGTGCGCTTCGAGAACGTCTCCTTCGCCTACGAGCCCGACCGGCCGATCCTCCACGACCTCTCCTTCACCATCGCGCCGGGCCAGAAGGTGGCGGTGGTCGGTGCCAGCGGCGCCGGCAAGTCGACCCTCTCACGACTGCTGTTCCGCTTCTACGAGGTCAACGGCGGACGGATCACGGTCAACGGCCGCGATCTGCGCGAGGTGACCCAGGCGAGCCTACGCGCGGCGATCGGCATCGTCCCCCAGGACACCGTGCTGTTCAACGACACCCTCTATTACAACATCGCCTACGCCCGCCCCGGGGCGAGCCGCGAAGAGGTGGAACGGGCGGCGCGCATGGCGCATCTCGACCGCTTCATCGCCACCCTGCCGGCGGGCTACGAGACGGTGGTCGGCGAGCGCGGCCTGAAGCTCTCCGGCGGCGAGAAGCAGCGGGTGGCGATCGCCCGGGTGATCCTCAAGGCGCCGAAGATCCTGGTCTTCGACGAGGCCACCTCGAGCCTCGACTCCAGATCCGAACAGGCGATCCTCGACGCGCTGCGCGAGGTGGCCGCAGACCACACCACCCTGGTGATCGCCCACCGCCTCTCGACCATCGTCGACGCCGACCAGATCCTGGTGCTGGAAGGAGGGCGGATCGTCGAGCGGGGCAGCCACGACGGACTGCTCGAACGGGGCGGCGCCTATGCCCACCTGTGGACCCTCCAGCAGCGCGAACGGGAACGCCCTGCCGACGCCGCCTGAGCCCTTCCGAACGCCGCCCCCCCTCCGCGCAATCTTCGCTGGACCCTGGTAAACAGGCGGTTGCACCCACAACCCGGAAAAGGGGAAAAATCCTACCTCGACGTAGCGAAATAAATTAGTATTTCGAAAGATAAACCAATATTGATTATTGGAAAAAATACGGATATCCCGACGAGAGGACCAGCGAGGTCCCGTTTCGAAACAGCCTGATTCTAGGGAGTCTCAACGAAATGAATGCGCTGCTGAACCAGATGCGCGTCGCGCACAAACTGTGGCTGGTGGTGGGGATCGCCCTCGTCGGCCTGGGGGCGCTGACCACCTACAACCTCTTCCAATACCGCCAAACCCTGCTCGAGGACCGGCAGTTGAAGACCCGCCACGTGGTCGAGACCGCGTGGAGCATCCTCGGCCACTTCCACGATATGGAGAGCTCCGGGCTGGTCTCCCGCGAGGAGGCCCAACGACAGGCGATGGAGCTGGTCAAGGGCCTCCGCTACGAGGGGAGCGAGTACTTCTGGATCAACGACATGCAGCCGAAGGTGCTGATGCACCCGATCAAGCCGCAGCTCGACGGCCAGGACGCCTCCGGGATCAAGGATCCCAACGGCAAGCGGCTCTTCGTCGCCTTCGCCGATGAGGTCAAGCGCAACGGCGCCGGCTTCGTCGACTACCTCTGGCCGAAACCCGGCAGCGACCGGCCGGTGCCGAAGACCTCCTACGTCAAGGGCTTCCAGCCGTGGGGCTGGATCATCGGCTCGGGCATCTACATCGACGACGTCGACGCCCGCTTCTACGCCGAGGCGCTGCGCTCCTCCGGGCTGTTCGGCCTGCTGCTGCTGCTGGTGATCGTCTTCGCCTCGTTCGTCGTGCGCAGCATCACCCGTCCGCTCGGCGAGCTGCAGCGGGTGATGGGCGAGGTGGCCGACCACGGCAACCTTACCGTCCGCGCCCGCCTCGACCAGCATGACGAGGTGGGCCACATGGGCAGCGCCTTCAACGGCATGCTCGACCACCTCAACCGCTTCGTCGGCGAGGTGAGACAGGGCATCGAGCAGCTCTCCGCCTCCGCCCACCAGATGGCCGCGGTCACCGAGCAGACCAGCCGGGGGGTGATGACCCAGCGCAGCCAGACCGATCAGGCCGCCACCGCCATGAACGAGATGTCGGCTACCGTCCAGGAGGTGGCGCGCAACGCCAGCGAGGCGGCCGACGCCGCCCGCAGCGCCGACCGGGAGGCGAACAACGGCAAGCGGGTGGTGAGCACCACCATCGACGCCATCGACAACCTCGCCGGCGAGGTGGAGAAGGCCTCGCAGGTGATCCACAAGCTGGAGGAGGACACCGACGCCATCGGCACCGTGCTCGAGGTGATCCGCGGCATCGCCGAGCAGACCAACCTGCTGGCACTGAACGCGGCCATCGAGGCGGCCAGGGCGGGCGAGCAGGGACGCGGCTTCGCCGTGGTCGCCGACGAGGTGCGCACGCTGGCCACCCGCACCCAGCAGTCCACCGAGGAGATCCAGCAGATGATCACCACCCTGCAAGGCGGCGCGCGCGACGCGGTATCGGTGATGGAGGAGGGGCGCAATCAGGCCCGGGCGAGCGTCGAGCAGGCGGCCAAGGCGGGGGAGTCGCTGAACGCGATCACCGAGGCGGTGACCCGCATCAGCGACATGAATACCCAGATCGCCTCCGCCGCCGAGGAGCAGTCGGCGGTGGCCGAGGAGGTCAACCGCAGCGTGGTCAGCATCAGCCAGGTGGCCGATCAGACCGCCGCAGGTGCCCAGCAGACCTCCGCCTCCAGCACCGAGTTGGGACGCCTCGCCGGCACCCTGCACGAAATGGTGGAGCGCTACAAGATTTAGTCTGAAGAGGACCATCCAACGCAATGGGGCGAAGGCGCAAAGTGCGCAAAGGTTGAAAAGGCGAAAATGCCTTCATCCTCTTTGCGCCGTTTGCGCCTTCGCGCCTTTGCGTTGAAATCTCTTCTCACGTCAAACCCGCTTCAGGCCCCGCCGGACGACGCCGCTTGTGTCCGCCTCGCCCGATTTGGTACTAATGGACGCCTCCCCACCACTCGCGGATTGCACCACCCTTTCATGGACACCCCGGTCGACATGTTCGCCCACCGCGATCCGCTCAAGGCGCTGGACGGCAATCTCCCGCTGGCACGCAAGGTGGAGTTCATCCACCGCCATCTGCGCGCGCACTACGACTTCGTCGACCGTATCGCCATCGCCCTGCACGAGCGCGATACCGACCTGCTCAAGACCTTCATCCACTCCAGCGGCGAAGACCGCCCGCTAAGCCACTACCACACCCGCCTGAGCGATGCCCCATCGCTGCGCGAGATCCTCGAACGGGGTACCCCGCGGGTGGTCAACGACCTCTCCATCTTCGCCGCCAGCGGCCACGAACACGCCCGCAAGATCAGCGAACAGGGCTACGGCGCCAGCTACACGTGGCCGATGTACTACCAGGGGACGTTCTTCGGCTTCATCTTCATCAACTCCTACCGCAGGGGGTGCTTCAGCGACCGGGTGCTCTCCCACATCGACCCGATCCTGCGCCTGCTGGCGGTGGTGGTGGTGAGCGAGCTGAACAGCCTGCAGACCCTGACCGCTGCGCTGAAGACCACCAGCGACCTGACCCGCCACCGCGACAACGAGACCGGCACCCACCTCGACCGGATGGCCCGCTACGCCCAATTGATCGCCCGCGACCTGGCCCCACGCTACGGCTTCGACGACGAGTACGTGGAACACCTGTTCCTCTTCGCCCCGCTGCACGACGTGGGCAAGATCGCCATCCCAGACAGTATCCTGCTCAAGCCGGGCCGGCTCGACGGCGAGGAATTCAAGGTGATGCAGACCCACACCCTGCGCGGACGCGAGATCATCGACCAGATGATGCGCAACTTCGACCTCGACCGCTCGCCCCACGCCGAGCTGCTGCGCAACATCGCCGTCCACCACCACGAGGCACTCAACGGCAGCGGCTATCCGGCCGGATTGAGCGGCGAGAACATCCCCATGGAGGCGCGGATCATCGCGGTGGCCGACGTCTTCGACGCACTGACCAGCAAGCGCCCCTACAAGGAGGCATGGGAGATCGACCGCGCCTTCGCCACGCTGTTGGAGATGGCCGACGAGAAGCTCGACCGCGACTGCGTCGCCGCCCTCATCCGCCACCGCGAAGAGGTCGAGTCGATCCAGCAGACCTTCGCGGAAGACCCGATCGGCTGAGCGACCGGCGCCGCCGCACCGGGGAGTAACACTCCCCTGAAATCATCATCAACCGCAGATTAACGCAGATGGGCGCAGATTATTTCCATCTTATCTGCGCCCATCTGCGTTAATCTGCGGTTCATCTGCTCTTGCTGATTCAGTGCTGAACCGTTGCGGAAAGGGCTACTGGTAGACCTTTCGCTGGAACAGGTCGCTGCGGCGGGAGACCAGACGGTCGAGGAAGACGATGCCGTCGAGGTGATCGAGCTCGTGCTGCACCGCGCGCGCCTCGAAACCCTCCATCTCGTAGCGCTGCGGCTCGCCGTGCTCGTCCAGCGCCTCCAGCACGATGGCGCTGGCGCGCATCACGTTGCCGGTATATTCGGGCACCGACAGGCACCCCTCACGCCCCTTCTGCCACCCCTCGTATTCGACGATCTCGGGGTTGACCAGCACCATCCGCCCGTGGTGCTTCTTCACCTTCTTGTGGCCGCTCACGTCGACGATCGCCACCCGCTGGAACCACCCCACCTGGGGGGCGGCGATGCCCACCGCGCCGGGTCCCGCCAGGCGGGTCTCCTCCAGGTCGGCGAGCCGCCGGCGAAATTCGTCGTCGAACCGCTCCACCCGCTCCGAGACCTGTTTTAGCCGCGGATCGGGGACGGTCAGGATTTGCAAAATAGCCATGATGATTCACCCGCCGGGGAGCCCGGCGGTTCTCCGTTCCTCAACCGATCAGGGTGTCGATCTCGTAGATGCTCGCCTCGATGCCGCCGTGCTTGACGGTCTCCAGGGCCGAACGCAGCGGCTCGATCCCCTCGCCGGCCACCCCCTCGATGTGCAGTACGTAGACCGGCTTCTCCTCGCTGCCGGCGACGTCGGACTCCAGATCGGTGATATTGAGCCCGCTCTCGGCCAGCGCGCCGGTCACCTGGGCGACGATCCCGGCACGATCGGCGCCGTGGACGGTGATCCGTACATCGGGTTCGATGTGGCGGTGGAGACCACCGGCCATGGCGTCGAGATGGATATGCAGACCAAGGGAGTGGGCCACCGGTCGCACCGCCTCCTCCACCGAAAGGGCTCCATCCTCCGGACGGACCATCATCAGAATGGTGAAACTGCCACCGAGCCGCGCCATGGAGGCCTCACCGAGGTTGCACCCCCCCTCGAACAGGGCATGGGCCACCTTCGCCACGATCCCCGGCCGATCCTCACCGACCAGGGTCAACATGTACCACTTCTTGCTCACCGATCACTCCTTCAACTTGGAGGTCTACCCGTTTGACCACGGAAAATTGGGGCGGGTGGTGCGAAACACAAGGTTCCGTCGGGTGCCGTGCAGCCCGTCATCGCCGGCCGGATCGCCCGCGATTCGACACGAAGGGCACGGAGAAAGAGGCACGGCCCAAGCCCCAACGACCTCCGTGGTTAAAAAAACAACGATCAACGCGACTCCAGCCAGATCAGGCTCGCCATCCGACCGGTGCGGCCGTCGCGACGGTAGGAGTAGAACCGCCCGGCGTCACGATAGGTGCACAGCCCGCCGCCGTAGACCTCATCGATGCCGATGCGCGCCAGCCGGCGGCAGGCCAGGTGGTAGAGATCGGCCAGCCAGCGCCCCGCGGGCGACGGGCGGAACGCCCCCACGCAACCGGGATCGTCGGCGAGGAAGGCGTCGCGCACCTCGTCGCCCACCTCGAAGGCGGCGGGCCCGATCGCCGGCCCGAGCCACGCCATCAATCCCTCCCCAGGGCGTTCCAGACGGGCCACCGCCGCCTCGACCACTCCGTCGAGCAGGCCGCGCCAGCCGGCGTGAACCGCCGCCACCCGTCGCCCCCGAAGGTCGCACAGCAGCACCGGCAGGCAGTCGGCGGTCATCACCACGCAGACCACCCCGGAAACGGTGGCGAAGGCGCCGTCGGCCTCGCACCCCGGCGCCGCGGCGGCCGCATCAACGATACCGGTACCGTGGATCTGGTTGAGCCAACACGGCTCCGCCGGCAGCCCCAGCGCCTCGCGCAACCGTGCCCGATTGACCGCCACCGCCCGCGGATCGTCCTCCACGTGGGTGGCCAGATTGAACGAATCGTAGGGGCGCGCGCTGACCCCGCCGAGGCGGGTGGTCACCGCGGCCCGCACGGTGGCGGGGGCCGGCCAATTGGGGAGCAGGAAGTCGTTCATCGGTGTCAGATGTCAGAATATCAGGGTGAGTTAGATCCGGCGCCCTGCCGACTTCAACCGGAGCCACCCCTGGTTACCACGCTCTGCGTGGTAACCTCGGCCTCCACGCCGGCAGCGGAGCCTAGGAGCCTGTCGGACTATGGGGGATCGAGTCGCGGGAGTGGGAGGGCGGCCCCAATTTTTCGAAAATTCGAGGAGAATAGTGAGCTATTTGACGAGGATTTTCGAAAAAGTGGGGCTGCCATCCCGCTTTCGCGGCCGATTCATCCATAGTCCGACAGGCTCCTAGCCTGGACGCTCCGCGTCGACGCCGTCACCGCAACCACCATGGCTCAAGTCAGGACGCAGAGCGTCCAAGGTCGCCGGTTACGACGCAGAGCGTCGTAACCAGAATAACCAGAATATTGCGACGCAGAGCGTCGTAACCAGAATCCTCGCCGCCCCGACCCCGCCGCCCCTGTATACGCCGCCGCAGTAGCACCAGCCTACCGTCTCAGTCATGCTCCCCGGCGTCGGCCCGCAGCGCCTCGATCAGCGCCACCATGTCCGCCGGCAACTCCGCCACCCACTCCATCGCCTCACCGCTGCGCGGATGAATCAGCCCGAGACGGGCAGCATGCAGCGCCTGGCGCTTGAACCCGCGCAACACCCCCTTCAACGCCTCCGAACAGCCGGCGGGGAGCTTCAGCCGCCCACCGTAGACCGGGTCCCCCACCAGCGGATGGTGCAGGTGGGCCATGTGGACGCGAATCTGGTGGGTCCGCCCGGTCTCCAGATGGAGGGTGAGCCAGGTATGCCCGCGGAACCGCTCGGTGACCCGGTAGTGGGTCACCGCCGGCTTCGCCCCCGCCGCCCCCTCCGGCAGCACCGCCATCCGCTTGCGGTCCACCGGATGGCGGCCGATCGGCGCCTCCACCCGTCCACCGCCGCTGAAGCCGCCCACCACCACCGCCTCGTACTGGCGCTTGACGGTGCGCGCCTGGAGCTGCTCCACCAGGTCCTTGTGGGCTCGCAGCGTGCGCGCCACAACCATCAGTCCGGAGGTCTCCTTGTCCAGACGGTGGACGATCCCCGCCCGCGGCACCGCGGCGAGCGCCGGATCGAGATGGAGCAGACCGTTCTGCAGGGTGCCGTCGGGGTTCCCCGCAGCCGGATGGACCACCAGCCCGGCGGGCTTGTGGATCACCAGGATCGACTCGTCCCGGTAACGAACATCCAGCTCGATCGGCTGTGCAGTGCAGCGCGTCTCCTCCTCCAGCCGCACGGTCAGCGCCACCGCCTCGCCGCCGTACACCTTGTCACGGGGCCGCGCCACCTGCCCATCAAGGGTCACCGCCCCCTCTTTGATCCACTGCTGGAGGCGGCTGCGGGAAAAGTCGCCGAACAGCTCGGTCAGCACCTGGTCGAAGCGGCGACCGGCGGCCTCCGCGGGAACATGGACCACTCGGGTCTCGGAAGATTCAGACATCGTGCTCCTCGGCAAAGGGGGTGGCGCCCGGCACCCGTCCGGCACCCGTCCGGCACCGGCTCGGCCCGCGGCGGAAGCCCGCGGGGGCTGCCCACCGCCCGGGAACCTGTTACCATCCCGAGCGGTAAAAATTGAACGGAACAGGATACCCCAACGTGACCACCTGGTTCAGAAACCTGCTGCTGATCGTCACCCTCGCCGCCGCCGCCGGCTGCTCCCTGCTGCCGGAGGAGGTCGACAAGACCAAGGACTGGTCGGTGCGCAAACTCTATTCCGAGGCGAAGGCGTCACTGGACGAGGGGGACTACGAACAGGCGGTCAAATACTACGAGCTGCTGCAGGCCCGCTTCCCCTTCGGCGTCTACGCCCAGCAGTCCCAGGTCGAGCTGATCTACGCCTACTACAAGGACGGCGAGCCGGAACTGGCCGTCGCCGAGGCGGACCGTTTCATCAAGATGCACCCCCGCCACCCCCACGTCGACTACGTCTACTACATGAAGGGGTTGGTCAACTTCAACCGCAACTATGGCCTGATCGAGCGCTACCTGCCGATGGACTCCTCCCAGCGCGACCAGGCTGCCGCCCGCCAGTCGTTCTTCGATTTCCAGACCCTGGTGAAGCAGTTTCCGAGTAGCAAGTACGCCGAAGACGCCCGCCAGCGGATGATCTTCCTGCGCAACAGCGTCGCCCGTTACGAGGTCCACGTCGCCCGCTACTACCTGCGCCGCGGCGCCTACGTGGCCGCCGCCAACCGCGCCAAATACGTGATCGAGAACTATCAGGGGGCCGACGCCATGCCCGAGGCGCTCACCGCCCTGGTGATTGCCTATCGCCTGATGGAACTGCCGGAGCTGGCCGAGGACGCGATGCGCGTGCTCAAGCTCAACTACCCGGACAGCCCCGGCATTGCCGAAGCGGAGGCGGCCCAGCCGGGCGAGCGCTATCAGACGACCGAAGACCACCCCTGGTGGCAGCTCTAAACAATCGTAATAACAAGGCCGGCGATCCGGCAGAAGGGGACCAACGATGTGGGACTTTTTTGAAACCGTCCGTCACCGCCACTCCGTACGCCTCTACCAATCCGACATGCCGGTGGAGGCGGAGAAGCTCCATGCGGTCCTGGAGGCCGCCTGTGCCGCGCCCTCCGCCGGGGACCTGCAGGCCTACCGGATCATCGTGGTGACCCGTGACGAGGAGCGTCAGCGGCTGGCCCGGGTCGCCGGCGACCAGCCCTTCCTCTCCCAGGCCCCGGTGACCCTGGTCTTCTGCACCGACGCGGCCCGTTCCGGCGAGCGCTACGGCGAGCGGGGCGAGAAACTCTATGCCGTACAGGATGCCACCATCGCCGCCGCCTACGCCCAACTGGCAGTGGTCGCCGCCGGCATGGCCTCCACCTGGGTCGGCTACTTCGACAACGCCGAGGTGGCCGAGCTGCTGGAGCTGGAGCCGGGACTGGAGCCGGTGGCGATGCTCGCCGTGGGGTACTCCGCCGAGCTGCCGGAGCCGACACCGCGACGCCCCATGGACGACGTCGTGCACCGCCGCTGAATTTTCCCCCCGCCGACAAAAAGCGGCCCTTCCGGGCCGTTTTTTGTCGGCGGGGGGAAAATTCAGTATGTGGATGGGAAAGCTGGAATTGGCGATCCCCGTAACCCACCGGGCCGGCACATCGGCAGCGCTCCGTCCGGCGCGCGTCCAATCAGGGTTCGCGGACCAGGTCGCCGGGGCGGATGGCGTTCTCCTGGCGGATTCGCCCGATGCTGAACCCCGGTTCGCTTTTCACCACCGTCAGGGTGCCGGCGGGGACCTCCTGCAGCGTCGGGGCACCGGCGCCCGCGGCGAAGGCGTCGCGGGTGGTGATCAGCGCGTTGAACCGATCCCCCTTCTTCACCGCTGCGTCGAGGCCGGCGTCGATGTAGATGTCGTCCCCCTCCACCCGCACCACCCGCGCCATGAACGGGCGGCAGGCCAGGGCGAAGTCGACCGTCAGGGCGGCGTGGCGCAACAGACGGTCCACCGCCCGGCCGAAGTCGCTGTCGAGGAAGGCGCGACTCAGTCCGCTCGGTGAATCCGTCTCCAGCAGCACCTCCCCCGCCGCTTTTTCGCGAAAGGTCCGGTCCTCCAACAGGGCGCCGCTGGCCGCATCGTAGACCATCACCTCGAGCTCGATCGTCCGCGCGTCGTCCCCGGTGGAGAATGGCTTGTCGCCGATCGGGGTCTCGTATTCGTAGTGGGTACCGTATTCGATGGCGGCGTCGCGGATGATCCCGGCGACCACCGCCTGCACCCCCTGCTCCTCGCCGATGGCGGCAATCACCGCCGGATCCACGGCGGCGCGGTTGAGGGCACGACTGCCATCCACCACCCCCGTGAAGGGGTGGCGCGGCGCCAGCTCCGTCACCCGGTAGAGCCGCTGCTCCTCCAGCCGCCGACCCAGCTCCCGCGGCACCCCCTGTTCCAGGAAGCTCACCTCCCGCCGCCGCCCCTGGGCGACGCGCACCATCGGGAAGGCGGTCACCGCCACCTTCTTGCGGTAGTGGGAGAGCTGCTCACACTGCACCCCAGTGCCCACGTCCAGCTCCACCACCAGGTAGACCCAGTCGCCGGCCACCTCCTGGGAGACGATCCGATACCCGGTCCCTTCCATCGGCAACTCGCCGGAGCCCCGCGTCACCTGCATCAGCCGCGCCGCGCCGCTAACCGGCCCCAGCTCCGAGGCCCGTACCACGGCGTCCTTCAGCGCCGCCCGCCGCGCCTGCTCCAGGTCCCAGGAGTGCACCGGTGCCTCCCCCCCGATCTCCACCAGCGCCGCGCGAGACACCATGGCCGGCAGCATCAACGACAACAGAAAAAACAGGTGCAGAAAGAGACGTGACATGGCGTGACCCGAACGACGGACCCGGGGCGGGCCCTATGTACCAAAGATTCGACCGTGGGGAAGTATGCTTTAACGGGAGATATCCCGAAAGCGGGCCCGACCCTCACCCCCTGCGCACCCGACATCCCCCACCCCGCGGAGCCGAAGCCGCGCCACCCTGGACACGCCAACGATAAGCAATTGATTATATTGATATATCCAAACCTACAAGCCGCTCCAACGATTGTTTACCATCGGCTCTCACCCAACCGAACAACGACTCACCCTCGACAGGAGTTCACCGATGAGACCCACCGCCCGCGCCCTGGCACTTCCCCTGCTCTGCGCCTCCATGGCCCTGTCCGCCAACCCCTACCCCGCCGGAAACCCCGGCCCCTACTTCCAGCCCGCCCCGTCGGCAGGCTATCGCCCGGCTCCGTTCGCCTCCCCCGCGGCACCGGCTTTCCAGCGACGCTCCGCGGAACAGGCGCCGGCCTGGATCGTCCGCGAAGGGCTGGGAAAACTCGACGCCTTCCTGCGCAGCGGGGAAGCGGGCGACCCGGCCGTGGTGGAGACCTACCTGGCCCGCGAGATCGCCCCCTATTTCGATCTGGCCTACATGAGCCGGTGGGCCGCCGGCCCCCTCTACCACCGCCTGTCACCCGAACAGCGAGTGACCCTGGCGAAGGGAATCGGCGAACTGTTCTTCCGCAACATGGCCACCCATCTGGCCGGCTATCAGGGCGGCGAGATCCACTACCTCCCGGGCGCCGATCCCCGTAGCGGAGAGACTACGGTGCGCGTCCAGGTGGGCGGGACGGATCGCCCGCCGATACGGATCGACTTCCGGATGTATCGCAGCGACGATGGCTGGAAGGTGTTCGACGTCCAGGCCAACGGCCGCAGCGCGGTGGTCCACTACCGCAATCTGCTCGCCAACCTGACCCGTCAGGCGGGCGTCCAGGGCATGCTCGAGCGCATCGCCTCGCTCTGAGGACTTAGCGCCCGCGAAGGAATAACTCCCTGTTTTGGGACGCCGATCCGCGCCCCCCGGCGGCGTTGCGCAAAGCGCTGCATACAACGGGTAGCGCCCCTTTGCGCGCCTTGCCGGACGGGTGTCTCGACGCCCCAAAACAGGAAGTTATTCTTTCGCGAGCCCTTAACCTAAACACGGAAAAAGAAGCACGAAAAGGATGAGATCGGCGTCCGAACTCCCCACATGACGCACCAAGACCTTTTTCCTTCGCGCCATCATCGTTCAGGCGGCCGCGAGCGTTCCTCTGGCGACTTGGTTGATGCTCTCGAGTAAGGTCTTCTTGCTGATCGGTTTGCTCAGGTGCGCGTTGCATCCAGCCGCAAAGCTCTTCTCCGCATCGCCGTTCAACGCGTAGGCGGTCAACGCATAAATCGGAACCGGGTCGATCCCCTGCTCCCGCTCCCACTGGCGAATCACCCGGGTCGCCGTATAGCCGTCCATCACCGGCATCTGGATATCCATCAGCACCAGATCGAAACAGGCCCGCTTGCGCATCTCCACCGCCTCATGACCGTTGCGCGCCACCTCCACCTGGTGGGGCGTCGAACGGAGAAACGACTGCAGCAGGATGACGTTGTCCTCGGCATCCTCCACCAACAGGATGCTGAGTGGATGACCGTCCGCCCGGCGCCCCTCCCACGGGTCATCGCCGCTCGCCGCAGGCGCGGCGACGGGCGCCGCGACGGGCGTCTCCTCCAGCGGCGCCTCGGCGACCGCCAGATCGAGGGTGAGATGGAAGGTGCTCCCTTCCCCCTCGCGGCTCTCCACCCAGATACGCCCCCCCATCCGCTCCACCAGCTCGCGGGTGATCGCCAAGCCGAGCCCGGTCCCGCCGTGGCGGCGGGTATGGGAACCGTCGACCTGGGTGAAGCTCTCGAAGATCCGCTGCTGCTGATCGTCGGGGATGCCCACGCCACTGTCCTGAACGCTCAGCAGCAAGCGCTGCCGCCCGTCCTCCCCGTCGGCCACCGAGAGGCGGGTGGTGACCCCCCCCTCCTCGGTGAACTTGATGGCGTTGCCGACCAGATTGACCAGGATCTGTCGAACCCAGCGGGCATCCCCCTCCACGTAGCGCGGCGCCCGCGGATCGATCTCGTAGCCGAGGTGGAGGCGCTTGCGCCCGGCACCGGCCCCCAACACCTCGTTGGTGGTGGCGATCAGTTCGTACAGGTCGAACGGCTTGGCAGTGAGGAGCAGTTGGCCGGCCTCCATCTTCGCCAGATCGAGCACGTCGCTGATCAGATCCAGCAGCGTGTTCCCGGCGTGGTGCATGATCTCGACGTAGCGCCGGTGCTCACCGCCGAGTTCCGCCTCCCCCAGCAGTTCGCTCATGCCGATGATCGCATTGAGGGGCGTACGGATCTCGTGGCTCATCACCGCGAGGAATTCACTCTTCGCCTGGTTCGCCGCCTCGGCGAACTCCTTGGCGATCTTGAGCTCCCGCTGCGCCTTCTTGCGCTGCTCGATCTCCTCGGTCAACTTGTGGGCCTGCACCAGGATCCGGCCGGAGAGGGGGCGCAAACGGAAATAGGTACCGAAAGTCCCCAGGAGGATCAGCGCCGAGATCGCGCCGATGATCCACCAAACCTGATCCGCCACCTTCCCGTAGAGCTCCTGCGCCTCCATCCGCACCACCAGATGCCAGGGGAGCCCCCCGATGCGAACGGAAGCGACCACATACCGCCCCCGGTCGGAGTCGATCCGAGCCACCGATTCCCGCCCACTGCCGACCATCGTGCGGGCACTGGCCTCGAACCCACTATCCACCGACCCCAGCGACACCCCCGCCGGGGTGCCCTCGGCGGAACGCAGATAGCGGCCATCCCCTTCGCCGCGGTCGACATAGATCTCCACCGAACCGGTGCGGCCGAGGCCGTCGTTGTCCCTCAACACGGAACGCAGGCCGTTCATACGAAACAGTACCAGATCGGTACCGACCCGACGATGCTGCCGCCCGAGGATGGGAGCACTCCCGAGCAGCAGATCCTCGCCCTCCACCCGGACCGGACCGGACACCCGCACCCGGGGCTCCAGACCGCGCCGCCACAACTCTTCGGGAATCGGCGTACCGACGCTCAACGCCTTGCGCCCCCGTGCATCCAACCGGGTGATCCCGATCACATGCTCGGAGTTGTTCAGCGCATCACCGAGAATTGGCGCCAATTCACCATGGAATGCCTCGACCGAAAGGGTCCCCCGGTTGTAGGCATCGAGGATTTCACGGGCCCGCGTGCGGCTGGCAATCTGGGCGGAGACGTCGGAGAGGCCCGCCAAATAGGTCTGCACCGCCACCGCACGGGTGTTGGCGGCGAACAGCAGGGTGCGCTCCTCCATCGACTTCATGCTCAGGTAGAGCGGATAGATGCTGATGACGGCAACGATGGAGCCGGTCAGCAGGATCCCTACCGCAGCGGAAATCGTAATGGTCCGCTGCATGCTGCTCAGGAGGTTGTGCCTTCTCATCGCCCGTGTCCCATAACGCCTACCTTCCCAACCAAACGTTTTTCCCGGGCCCTAACGCAACGGACCCCGACCGACCGCCACTACCGAGGCGATCACCCGGGGCCCGCACAATCCAACCTCTTCGGCTAGCACGCCCGCAGCCGAATATCGGCGGATGTTGTCGATAATCGGCCTCTGGCGTACTAAATCTTGAATTGCGCCATGACCCCCTGCAGCTCCGCGGCCAGTTTCGCCAGGTCGCCACTGGAGGTCGCCGTCTGTTTTCCGCCCTCGGCGGTCTCGGTCGCGATCTCGTTGATGTTCACGACGTTGCGATTGATCTCCTCGGCCACTGCGGTCTGCTCCTCCGCCGCCGAGGCGATCTGCAGGTTCATGTCGGTGATCGCCCCAACCGCCTTGGTGATGTTGGTGAGCGACTCAACCGCCCGCTCCGCCTCGGTCACACTCTGCTGGGCACGGGTGCGCCCCTCTTCCATCACCGCCACCGTCTCCCGGGTGCCGGCCTGGAGCTTGGTGATGATCTCCTTGATCTCCTCGGTGGACTGATGGGTACGCTGGGCCAGCGTGCGCACCTCGTCCGAGACCACCGCGAAGCCGCGCCCCTGCTCGCCGGCCCGCGCCGCCTCGATCGCCGCATTGAGCGCCAACAGGTTGGTCTGATCGGAGATGCCCTTGATCACCTCCAGCACCATGCCGATGTTCTCGCTGTCGTGTTCGACCCGCTTGATCACCTCGGAGGCCCGCTCCACCTCGCTCGCCAGCGCGTTGATCGAACGGGTCGCCTGCACCACCACCTCCTTGCCGGCCGCCGCCTCGCCGCTGGCGTTGCTCGCCGCCTCCGAGGCGACGGTGGCATTGCGCGACACCTCCTGCACGGTGGCGGTCATCTGGTTCATCGCCGTCGCAACCTGATCGGTCTCGGCCTGCAGCCGGCTGATCCCCGCGCTCCCCTGCTCGGCGATCGTCGACATCTGCTCCGACGCCGCCGCCAGTTGGGTGGTGGCCCCGGAGACCTGAGTGATGCTGGAGTGGATCTTGTCGAGGAACTCGTTGAAGTAGCTCGCCAACCGATCGATCCGATCGTTCCCGTTGACCGGGACACGGTGGGTCAGGTCACCGTCGCCGGCCGCCACATCCCGGAAGCGCTCCTCCATGTGCGCCAGCCGCACCTTCACCATGACGTTGAACAGCACGAACACCAGGCTCGCCACCACGATCGCGATGATCACCAGGATCACCGCCATGCTCAGGGTCGCGGCCGACAGCGCATCGGCGATGGAGCCCTGCATGGACTGGAGGCGCTTCTCGTTGTCTCCCTCCAGCTGGGCCACCGCCTGCTTGGTCTGGTTGTTGTTGAATCCGATCTTCACCGAGCCCATCGCCACCCCATCGGTAGCAATCGGCGCAGTGACGAAAAGTTCGTCAGGCACCGCCGCCTGGTCGCCGGACTCCACCAGCGTTTCACCCTCGGTAGAGAAAAAACCGACGTAGGAGACGTCCGGATCCTCCAGTACCACGGTGGCATACTGAAGCAACGCGCCGAAGTCGTACTCGGCGATCGCCGTCGGCGCAATGGAACTGAGGATGCTGCCCAGACGGGTGATCTTGAATTTGGTGGTCGCCTCGGCACGCGACGTCTGGGTCCGGGTGAGCTCGCCGATCATCTCCTCGGTGTCGTCACCCATCTGGTGAAAGGAGGACTTCTGCTGGCCGAGCAGGATCGCCGCGGCGATGACGAAAGAGGCGGCGAGCGTCAAGACCAGGGCGAGGGTGAACTTGCCCTCGATGTCCATCGACGAAAAAAGGCCCTTTCCGGTCTGCTTGGAGCTGCTGTTGTTCATAGGTTGTTGGTGTCTCGTCGTTAGCCTGCCGATTCCGAAACGGACAAGCGCCCGCCGCCACAACGGGCGACGGACGCGTCTCCAGGCCCCGGCCCCTGCGGATCAGCCGCCGTAGGGGGGAAGCCCCAGGTCCTTCAGCGCCTTCTTCAGGCCCTCGAGGCTGAGCGGTTCGACGAAACCGACCAGCTTCGCCTTCTTCGCCGCCGGGTCATCGGCACCGAGGCCGAGCAGCGCGGACTTCACCGCATCGGCAACGGCGGGATCGGCGTTCGCGCCCGCCATCACGGTCCACGACGGATAGAGCACGGTGCTATGTACCGGCGCGTAGCCGTCACCGCTCTGCTGATCGATGATGGCGTAGTCGGCGATCTTGACCTTGCCCTCCTTCTCCAAGGTCTCCAGCAGGCCCGACTTGACGAAGCCGCAATCCATCACCCCGGCCTTCACCGCCAGCGCGATGTCGTCCTGCTTCTTGGCCTCCTTGAACACCGCGAAATCGGCGTGGGGATCGACCCCCTTCTCCTTCAGGTGGGCCACCTGGAAGACATAGGCGGCCGCCGACTTCTTGAACTTGTAGGCCATCACCTTCTTGCCCTTCATGCCGGCGGCGTCGGTGATCCCCTTACCCTTGTTGCACATAATCACGCCGGCGAACTGGGCACCCGACTTGGTCTTCATGGTCGCCAGCGGCTTGGCGCCGGACTTCTCCTCGAGGATCACCGCAATGGTCGGGTTGCTGAGGACGAAGTGGACGTCACCGCCGTTGAACGCCGACTCGGTCTGGTCGGGCTTGAGCGGAACGATCTCCACCGATTTGCCCAGCTTGCCGGCGAGATACTTGCCGAGCTCCTCCCACTGGGCCTTCGCCTTGTCGGCGCCGCGGGATGCCTGCACACCGAAGTTGACGTCGGCCGCCTGGGCGACACCGGCCATCATGCTCAGCGACATCGCACCGGCGGCAATCAGCATGGATACGCGCTTCATTCTTTCTCCTTCCTATCGTTTGTGAATTGATGTGGTCGTCAAGAAAACCTGGTTTGTGATCCTGAACGCGTCAGGCGATCGAAACATAATAGAACGGCCTGCACATATCGTGTAAACATACAACCCGTTGCTTCGGGATGCTGCCAACCTCCGCCGCGCAAAACGGCGCCTCCGCACCACCACCCCGATCGATCCGTCGCACCTCATCAAGTCCTTGTATGCATGAGTAGTTTTGCGACATTTTCGGACACCCCGAAGTACGTCACTGTTCTGTCAAACAACTTGGCAACGAGTATGAATAGTGGCCCCCGGAACGTCAAACAACCCCCCGCCACCGGACAAGCCGGCACGCGGGGGATGAGAACCGCTTCCAACAGAATCGCCGACAACCGCACAGAACATAAAATAGATTAAAATCAATAAAATAGAAAAAAATACGCAACCGATGATTAATATAATGGATATATTGATTGTAATATTTATCCTACACTGAGTCAGAAATAGTCCATTCGATTTCCGAATTTTGCCATAGGGAAAATCACCCGACTTCAAATCGACGAAAATCGCCTCGCCTTCTGACGTCGTGACGAAGAACTACGCGTAATCACTTAGTCCAACCGGAAAATTCCTCCCTGACCGCTCCGTAGCACCCCAAATACCGCAATCTATACTTTATATAAGCAGCGGTAAAAAAATCGCCAACCCATGGATCGATTCCGTCAAGAAAACTTCAAGAGTTCGCCATCAAGCGATCAATGATTCGTAAAAATCCGAAAATTCCTAAGAATTTTCCTACAACACCCCCCCCTGCTGTGTAATATAATTCCCACGCATCAGGAGATTGTTCTTACGCAGACTACCGAATATCCCTTAGGTGGTTGCACGAAAATTACTGACACTCTCCTGAAACCGAGCCACCCCGAATTTTTGCCGCCCGTCCGTTGCGGGCCAATCGAAGCCACCTTTAGCAAAAGGAGTTTGTTCCATGTCCAAGCCCACCACCCCCTACACCGTCGTCGACACCGCCGAGAAGAGTTCCAACACCGTGTGGCACAACGCCACCGTCACCCGCAAGGACCGCGAGCGACTGAACTCCCACGGCAGTGCCGTCCTCTGGTTCACCGGTCTCTCCGGCGCTGGCAAGTCCACCCTGGCCAACGCCGTCGAGGAGCGCCTCCATCAGATGAACTGCCGCACCCACGTGCTGGACGGCGACAACGTGCGCCACGGCCTCTGCTCCGACCTCTCCTTCTCCGACGAGGACCGGGTGGAGAACGTCCGTCGCGTCGGCGAAGTCTCCAAGCTGATGGTCGATGCCGGCGTGATGGTGCTCACCGCCTTCATCTCTCCCTTCCGCTCCGACCGCCAGCGTGCCCGCGACATCATGGGCGAGGGCGACTTCATCGAGGTCTTCTGCCACGCCGACCTGTCGGTGTGCGAGAGCCGCGACGTGAAGGGCCTCTACGCCCGTGCCCGCAAGGGTGAGATCCCCCACTTCACCGGCATCTCCTCTCCCTACGAGACCCCGGAGAACCCCGAGATCGCCGTCGACACCGGCGCCAAGCCGCTCAACGAGTGCGTCGATCAGGTGATCGACTACCTGATCGCCAACGGCTATCTGCAGCCCGCCGAAGATCAGTGCGTCGCCCTTGCCCCGCTGCCCCAGGAGGAGATCGCCCCGGGCCGGCCGCAAGCCTACGCCAACTGACCCTCCAGACGTCCCGGGCGGGCCCCGCGTGAAGCGGTGAGCCCGCCCCTTTCGTTTCGCCCCCGATCCGCCTTGCCCCAAAGGAATGACGCCATGACCACCACCCCCAACCGTCCCCGCGCCATCACCATGGTCCCGCTGCGCCGCTGCGGCAGCCATGCCCTGCGCCTGCGCCTGAACAAGAGCCCGGAGTTCTACTCCCCCTACCCGCTGCATCTGTGCGACTTCATGCCGCTGGTGGACCAGCACTACGGCGACCTCTCCGACGACAACCTCTACTTCCAGCTGATCCGCGACGTGATCGGCTTCCAGGATGCGCTGATGGTGAAGTGGAAGGACGTCAACTTCGACCCGGTCGACATCTTCAATGCGACCAAGGACGTGCCCAACCGCTCGGTCCACACCATCGCCTGGGAGATGCTCAGCCAGGCCGGCGAGCAGCACGACGCCTCGATCGTCATGGACAAGTCGCTGGACAACATCCACTACGCCGCCGAACTGATCGAGACCCGCCCCGACATGCTGTTCCTCAACGTGGTGCGCGACCCCCGCGCCCAGGTCGACAGCATGAACCGCGCGATCATCTACGACTTCGACTACCTGCTGAACGCCCAGCGCTGGGTCGCCGCCTTCGACAAGATGCGCGAGGTGGCCGAGCAGTACCCCGAGCGCGTGCTCACCGTGCGTTTCGAGGACTTCCTCAGCAATCAGGAGGTGGTGCTGCGCAAGATCTGCGAGTTCATGGGCATCGAGTTCCTCGACTCCATGTGCGACATCTCCGACTCCAGCGAGGCGCGCAAGCTCTCCCACCTCTCCAGCCTGTGGGAGTCCAACTTCTCCGCGCCGATCGCCGCCAATGCCGACAAGTTCCGCAAGAACATGACCGACGACGACATCCGTATGATCGAGTCGATCGCCAAGGATCACATGCAGCACTACGGCTACGAGTTCATGACCGACGCCGACCTGGAGATCACCGAGGAGATGGTCGCGGCTGCCGAGAAGCGCAGCGCGGAGAACAAGCGCGCGGCGTGGACCACGCTGAAGGAGACCCAGCCCCGGGACTTCATCCTGCGCACCTTCCGTGCCGACTACATCAACATGGTCAAGGAGCGGCTGGAGAACCGTCCCTGGAAGAGCGCGGCGCAGCCCCTGCGGGCGGCCAGCTGAGTCGGCGACGGCCCGCCCGCCGATACCGCAGATCAGCGGCGGGTCGTCATCCGCGGGACCGGCGGCAATACCGCTTCGGCGCTCAACCCGTGGAGGCGCGCCGGATCGTGGAGCCACAGACGGCGGCGGCGCACCGAAAGCAGTCCCAGCCGGCGCAACCGGCTCATGTGGCCGCTGACGCTCTGACGCGAGGCGCCGACCATGTCCGCCAGCTCCTGGTGGGTCAGCACGATCTCCAGCGAGACCCCCACTGCCTCCGGCCGGCCGTAGGTCTCCGCAAGACGCAACAGCAGCTTGCACAGGCGCTGCGAAACGGTGTCCGCCACCATGTCGGCGAGCACCTCCGAGAGCAGCCGCATGCGCCGGGAGAGGATCTCGATGAAGCGCAGGGAGACGCTGGGATTGGCGGCCAGGAAGGTCTTGAACGCGGAGTGGCCAAGGGCGATCAGGCGGGTATCGGCACACGCCTGGGCACTCACCTGGCGCCGCCCCGCCCCGGTCATCTCGGCGAGACCGAACACCTCGCCGGGGAAACAGTACCAGAGGGTCAGCTCCCGCCCGGTGGGTGAGAGCTTGTAGATCTTCACCTTGCCATGCATCAACAGGTAGAGGTTGGTGCAACCGTCCCCGGCGCGAAAGATCTGCTCTCCCTTGTTGAAGGCGCGCGGGCGACCGAGCACCATCAGGCCCCGCTGTTCGGCGGCGGTCAACGCGGCGAAGAAGTCCCGCGTCGGCAGTGGTAGTGGCTCGAGCCGGCCACTCGTCTCGTCCCATCGTTCGCCCATCCCGGGCACACTCCCTTACTTGTCCAAACGGTCGTTGTAGCCGGATTGTCGCCCAGGCGACAGATTTCGCGCAACGCCTCCCACTATAACGAAACCGTCATGCGGCCACCGGAAGGCCGAGCGCGGTCGGAGAGGGAAACAAACCCCCAGCGGCAACGGACAGCGACCCAGGAAGGGACTTGACCCACCCATCACCAATGCGGAGGGGACGCCCATGGAAACAGTCGCGCAGTCCGACGGCAACGGACTCATTGCAACCCTGACCGGGAACATCCGCGCCTCCGGCCGCTCGCCGGGACGGGTTCTCGGCGGCTTCATCGGGGCCTGGCTGGCCTTTTTCTCGATACTCTGGCTCTTGCCGATACCGGAGGGTCTCAACCCCAACGGCATGGCGGTGCTCGCCGTGGTGGTCTGGGCCAGCATCATGTGGGTCACCGAGGCGATGCCGGTGGGCATCACCGGCATCTCGGTACCGACGCTGCTGATCCTCACCGAGGGCATCCCCTGGGTGGAGAAGAAGGGCAAGCTGGTGCCGCCGATGGAGACGGTCTTCGCCGGCTTCACCAAGCATGTGGTGTGGCTCTGCCTGTTCGCCTTCCTGGTCGGCGCGATCATGCAGCTGATGAAGCTCGACCGGCGCATCGCGCTCGGCATGCTCGACAAGATCAAGGCCTCCAACGTCGGCCGGGTGATCTGGGGCATGTTCGGCGTCAACGTCATCCTCGCCTTCCTGATCCCCGCGGCCAACGCCCGCGCCGCCACCCTGCTGCCGGTGGTCAAGGGGATCACCGACCTGCTCGGCGACTCCGACGCGGAGAACGAGGCGAAGAAGGCGATCATCATCCAGTCGCTGGTCTACGGCACCATGATCTGCGGCGTCTTCATCATGACCGCCCACCTGCCCAACCTGATCATGGTCGGACTGTTCAACAGCAACGGCTTCGAAGGGCTCGGCTACCTCGACTGGATGCTGCTCCAGTTCCCCTACCTGGGGATGTTCGTGCTCACCCAGTGGTGGGTCCGCTACCACTTCAAGACCCGCAGCGTGGTGATCCAGGGCGGTCACCAGGCGATCCATGAGCAGCACATGGAACTGCCCCCGATGGGGCGGACCGAATGGACGCTGATCGCCATCTTCGCCATCGTCGCCCTGCTCTTCATGATGGGCAAGGGGAGCCCGATCTACGAACTGCACAAGTTCCAGCTCGGCATCATCGGCCTGGTCGGCATCCTGCTGCTGTTCATCCCCGGCCTGTTCCCCTTCAAGTGGAACGAGATCCAGTCCCACACCATGTGGGGCACCTTCCTGCTGCTCGGCGGCGCCATCACCCTGACCGCGGCGATGACCAAATCGGGGCTCGCCGACTGGCTCGCCGACGGCATCCACGGCGCGGTGGTCGGCATGCCCTGGTGGGGCGCGATCCTCGCCCTGATGGCCGGCACCCACCTGATCCGCATCGGCATGCTCTCCAACGTCGCCGCGGTGGCGATGCTCGCGCCGGTGGTCTTCGCCATGGCGCCGAACCTGGGCCTCCACCCCGTCGCCTTCACCCTGCTGGTATGCGACACCGACACCTACGCCTACCTGCTGCCGACCCAGATCACCGCGGCGGTGATCGCCTACGGCTCCGGCGTCTTCTCGGTGACCGACTACGCCAAGGCGGGCTGGGCCTGCATCCTCATCGCCATGGCCTACGGCCTGCTGGTGATGGCCCCGTGGTACGCCTTCCTCGGCCTGCCGGTGTGGGACCCCGCCGCCCCGTGGCCGTTCTGAGTACCATAAACGACGCGCTCGTGATCAACGCGAAGGACGCGGAGACGCAAAGGCGCGGAGAAAGACGATAGGGCGGACCGTGCCCGCTGACGTCACGTCGACGAACCGACACGCCCTATACCGGAGCCCCTCTCAACCGCCCGTGTTCAACGCAGAGAACGCAAAGGCGCAGAGGACGCAAAGAACTATAGGGCGGGCTGTGCCCGCCGACGCCGTATCGACGAAGTGACACGCCCGCGGCGCGTACGGCGTTTCCTATATGAAAACCCTTCCTACCAACGCGGACAAGCAGCGGCACGAAGGCCCGGGACGCAATGAATGAAGAGACCCGCTTCTCCGCGTTCTCTGCGCCTCCGCGTCCTCCGCGTTATTCACACCCAAGCTTGGAGAACCGAAGAATGAAGACCATGACCCCCGAAGAGTTGAAGGAAAAGCTCGGCGACTACATCGCGCCGAAGGGGCTCTACGCGAAGACCAAGGCGATGTCCTTCCTCGGCCACGTCACCTGCAACATCGAGGAGCTGGAGGCCGGCTCCTGGCAGGAGATCGTCCTCGACTACGAGGTGGGCGCCTCCGGCATCGCCGACGGCGCCTGGATCAAGGCCACCTTCAAGTTCTACTCCGACTGGGCGCTGTTCCAGACCGTCGACCCGATGGGGGCCAACTACGTCTCCGCCGAATACCAGGCCGGCCCCCTGGCCGAGGGGCAGAGCCCCGCCACCGTCCAGTCGCTGAAGGTGCGCTTCGACCAGAAGGGCCACGAGCGCCCGTTCCAGAAGGCGGTGATCGTCGACACCGTCGACGGCTTCCTCAAGCCCGGCGACCACATCATCATCCGCCTCGGCGACCGCCGCCACGGCGGCCCCGGCACCCGCGTGCAGACCTTCGTCGAGAAGGGTTTCCGCTTCCGCTGCTACATCGACCCGCTCGGCACCTCGCGCTTCGCCCCAATCCCCGGCGACATCGTCATGGACGTGGTCCCCGGCGCCCCGGCCAAGATCGAGATGACCGGCCCGCGGCTGGCCCGCACCAATGAATCGATCACCCTGCGCGCCCGCGCCGAGGACGCCTGGGGCAACACCTGCTTCGACCGCGGCGAGAAGATCCACCTCAGCGCCACCCGCGGCGGCAGCCCCGTCTTCGAGCGCGAGACCACCCTCGACGCCGAAGGGTGGGCAGTGGTCAAGATCGACGACCTGCCCACCGACCAGGAAGGCGAGCTGGCAATCACCGCCACCCTCCCCGACCACCCCGCCGTGCCCCCGGCCCACTACTACATCACCCTCGACGAACACCCCGCCGGCACCCCGCACGCCCCAGACCTCGGCCGGCCGTACTTCGGCGACCTCCACGTCCACTCCGACGACACCGTCGGCACCAACGACACCGTCTACAACCTCACCTACGGCCGCGACGTCGCCGGCCTCGACGTCCTCGGCTACACCGCCAACGACTTCCAGATCACCAAGGCGCGCTGGGACGCCGCGGTCGAGCTGATCAACAACCAGCTCACCAAGGATCACGAATTCGTCTGCTTCCCCGGCACCGAGTGGTGCGGCAACTCCTGCGCCGGCGGCGACCACAACGTGGTCTTCCTCCACGGCAACACCCCCGAGTTCCCCTTCGACAAGGAGGGCAACGTCTGCCGCAGCTTCGAGTGGAACGAAGACATGGTCGGCGACACCATCCAGTCCGGCGCCTGGCCGCTGGACGAACTCTACGCCACCTACATCCACGACCCCGAGGGGCACCTCTTGATGCCCCACGTCGGCGGCCGCCGCTGCAACCTCGACTGGCACCACCCGGTACTGGAGCGGCTGGTGGAGATCGAATCGGCCTGGGGCCACTTCCCCTGGCTCTACCAGGAGACCATGGCCCGCGGCTACAAGCTCGGCGCCTCGGCCAACGGCGACGAGCACCGCGGCCGCTGCGGCGGCGGCGTCCCCGGCACCGCTGTATTCGGCACCAAGGGCGGGGTCACCGGCATCATCGCCCCCGAGCTTACCCGCGACGCCATCGGCAAGGCGCTGCGCGCCCGCCACACCTACGCCACCACCGGCGAGCGGCTGGTCGGCCTCACCTGGAGCGGCGACAACGTCCAAGGCGACGAATTCGGCCACCAGGGCAACGCCACCATCCACTACCGTTTCCTCGGCGACGCCGGCTGGGACGAGATCGCCGCCTTCGACCACAACGGCATGATCTGGCAGCGCAACCTGCAGGAGGAGCACGGCTACAGCGAGCGCCGGATCCGCCTGCGCTGGGGCGGCGCGCGGATCAAGGACCGCTACCGCTGGGCCGCCTGGAAGGGCACCATCGAGATCAGGAACGGGGTGATCAACCAGTTCAGCGGCCAGGGCTTCGAACACACCGAAGAGACCTGCTGGCGCCACGGCCCGACCACCATCGGCTTCAAGTCCGACACCTACGGCGACGCCGACACAGTGGAGGTCGACGTCAGCAACCTGGCCCACGCCACCATCACCATCAAGGGGACCATCGACGGCTACGTCAAGGTGGGCAACCCGCTCGACGGCAACCCCTTCGTCCACTGCCCCGAGTTCGAGTGGACGATCACCGGTGAGGAACTGTTGAAGGGCGGCGCGCTGCGCAAGGAGCTGGGCGGCACCGAGCTGTTCCTCGCCCTGGAGCGGATGAGCGACCAGCCGATGCCGCGGGATGTGGACGGCAGCATCGAGGTGACCCCGGAGAACGGGCCCCATGGTTTCCGGCCGGTCTATCTGGCGGGGCGGCAGGTGGACGACGGCAAGGTGTGGACCTCCGCGATGTTCATCACCTTCTCGTAAAAAGCTGGCGCTTTTTACGAGTATTGCGTGGCTATGTCTGAGTTGCCTGTAGCGACATCCGTCGAATGTAGGAGCGGCCCCTAGGCCGCGATGGCGCCGTGTCCGTTCCTACCACTTGCCAAGTCGAGGTGCATCACTCTCGACCTAAACGCCCTTCCTACAATGAATCGCGGCGCTAGCTATCGATCGCAACACGTAATTCAGGCATAGCCTATTTGTTGGCAAAGTGAACGGCGGCCCTGCGGGCCGCCGTTCTCGTTGTGAGGTGCGGTTTTTTGGGGAATCCCCGTGCCAACCCACACGGTGATTCCAACGTCTCTTCGACTCCGGTATAAGGGTGACCATGAAAATTCCCAAACGAATTCAACCGCTGGTCGAGGACGGCCTGGTCGACGAGGTGATCCGCCCGCTGATGAGCGGCAAGGAGGCCGCCGTCTACGTGGTCCGCTGCGGCGAGGAGATCCGCTGCGCCAAGGTCTACAAGGAGGCCGGAAAACGCAGCTTCAAGCAGGCGGTGCAGTACCGCGAAGGGCGCAAGGTGCGCAACAGCCGCCGCGCCCGCGCCATGGAGAAGGGCTCCAACTTCGGCCGCCGCCAACAGGAGGAGGTGTGGCACAACGCCGAAGTGGACGCCCTCTACCGCCTGGCCGACGCCGGGGTACGCGTACCCCAGCCCTACGGCTGCTTCGACGGCGTGCTGCTGATGGAGCTCATTACCGACGACGAAGGCCAAGTCGCCCCGCGCCTCAACGACGTCTCCATGTCCGCCGAACAGGCGCGGGAAGACCATGCGGTGATGATGCACTACGTGATGCGCATGCTCTGCGCCGGCCTGGTCCACGGCGACCTGTCGGAGTTCAACGTGCTGGTCGACGACTACGGCCCGGTGATCATCGACCTGCCCCAGGCGGTGGACGCCGCCGCCAACAACCACGCCCGCTGGATGCTCGAACGGGACGTCGCCAACATCACCGCCTACTACGCCCTCTACGCCCCGGAACTCAGCGAAAGCCGCTACGCCCAGGAGATTTGGGCGCTCTTCGAGGAAGGCACACTGCACCCCGAGATGGAACTCACCGGCCAATTCGAGGAGACGCTCGAAGAGGCCGACGTGGACCTCGTGCTGGAGGAGATCAAGGCCGCCTTCGCTGAGGAACAGGCGCGCCGCGAGCGGCTGCGGGAAGCCGCTGCACTGGACTGATTGCCGGCCATCAACCGGCGCCCTCCTCCTCCTCCCCGGCCGAAACGCCCTTTTTACCGCCCGTCCGCAGCCGGAAGGGACAGACCACCATTCCCAAAGAGATCCGCGACCATCTCCACCTGCACGCGGGCGACAAGACGGCCATCGCCGATGGCCGCCGGCGCCGCAGAGTGGTGCCGTCAGCGGTTCCAGTAGAGCACCGCCGCAGCCGCGGCGGCGATCACCAGGACGGTCGCGCCGATCTTCCACCAGCTCCAAGGCCGCTCCCCCTGCACCTCGCCAGTGCCGGCGTTGACCAGCACGCGATAGCTCTTCTCCCCGTACCGATAGGCGAGGATCCACACCGGCAGCAGCAGATGCTTGTAGGTGATCGGGTCGTAGGTGGTATGGACCCATTTCACCCGCTGCTCATCCCCGCCGATATCGTTGATCACGTCGTCGTGGAGTGCCCGGTCGATCCGCCGCTTTCCGGCGAGAAATCCGTCGTGAAGTTCGAAGTCGTAGGTCTGCGCCAGGTATCCCGCGAGATAGCGCTGATCGAACGGCACGACCTCGGCGAGGGGCCACGGTTCCAGCTTTTCCACGAGCTTCGCCGGCAGTCCCGCCGCGGCGACGACGAGTACGTCGTCGAAGAAACGCCGGAAACGACCCGAGGCGGTCTTGAACGGCAATACGCCGTCGACCGGGACACGGTCGTCCGCGGTATGCACATCCTCCTAGACCTCGCACTGGATGGGACTGTCGAAGCCGTGCATCCACCCGGCGAGCGTCGACAGCACCGGAACGTTGCCGGTATTCAGTAGGTGCGTCCCCGGCTCGAAGAGATCGGCGAGCTGGCCGTGGTAGACCAGCACGGCGAGCTGTCCGGGCCGCACGATCAGCTGCGCGCCCTGCTCGATCTGATTGTGGTAGCGCGGGAAGCGCCACACCAGCGTGCGGTGGTTGTCGTCGACCCACTCGACGATATCGACGAACTCTCCCCGCAGCTTGTCGAACAAACCCATAGTCATTACTCCTTGCCGATCGATTCGGTGGAACGAGGCGTTCAGGTGCCGGCGCAGTCCCCATTCTCCACGAAATCCCCTCCGCGGGGGAGTTCGCGATCCCGCTCGCAATGCTATTAATCGTCGGCGCGCTGCTCTTCTCGTCGCTGTGGATCGTCTATACCGCGCCGACGCTGTTCGCCGAGCTGCCGGTCGACGGCGTGCTCTCGGCGAGCCTCTACCGCAAGCTGCGCGGCCTCGAAACGCTACACTGGCTGGCCACCACGGTGATGCGCACCTTCTGGCCGTTCGCCCTGACGGTGCTGATCTCCAGCCTCGGCGGAATGATCCTGCAATCCCACGCGCCCGAGGCCCACTCGCTCGGCGAGGCACTGCGCTACCATCACTGAACCCTCCCCAACCGGACTCCTCCCCATGACCGACACCGTCGCCATCCTGACCATCGACATCCTTACCCACGACCGGCTGGTGGAGATCTTCGGCGACACCGCGGTCGATCGCGCGCTGAGCGATTTCGGCGACGCCGCCGACGGGCTGATCGACCGCCTGCTGGCCCAGCACGAGCTCCTCGGCCGCAACCGACGGGACGCCGAAGGGCGCTGGTCGGCCCGTTTCCGGGTGGTCGCCGGCGGCCTGCCGCGGGACGCCGCGGAGACCTGCACGGCAATCGAGGAGGCGGGCCGCAAACTGGTCCACGACCGGCTCAACCAGGTGTTCGGCGCCGGCACCGGGATGCGCGTGCCGATCCTGCTGGCGGTCCTGCCGCTGGAACCCGACGCGCAGATCGGTGACGACTGCCCACTCCCCTGGATCGAGGCCCAACTGGCCTCGCGCAGCCACCGGGCGCTGCACGAACAGGCCACGGAGTCCCCGGAAGTGGAAACGATCCTCGCCCAACGCTCGGTACGCACCGTGCTGCAACCGATCGTGCGCCTGAGCGACCGGGCGGTGGCCGGCTACGAGGCCCTCACCCGCGGCCCCGTGGGATCATCCCTGGAGTACCCCGATCGTCTGTTCGAAGCGGCCCACGCCGCCGGCCGCACCATCGAGATGGAGCTGCTGTGCGCCGAACTGGCGCTGGAGCGCACCCGCGACCGACTGCCGGATAACACCTTCCTGACCATCAACCTGGGACCCGAGGCACTGGCCCTGGCCGCCGACACCCTCCCCCTGACCGGTCGAAACGAAGTGCTGTTCGAACTCACCGAACACCTGCCGCTGAACCAGGCCGAGGGGCTGGCCGAGGCGGTGGCACGGCTACGGGCATTGGGGATCAGGTTGGCCCTCGACGACACCGGCTGCGGCTTCGCCGACCTGGACACCGCGCGGATACTCCACCCGGAGATCGTCAAACTCTGCATCACCGTGGTCCGCAACGCCGACAAGGGCACCATGTTCATCGCGCCGATCCAGGAGACCGCGCAGCAACTGGTCGACCTGGGCTGCCGGGTGCTGGCCGAAGGGGTCGAGACCGAGGCGCAGCACACCCCGCTGGCGGAGTGCCCGATCGAGCTCGCCCAGGGGTGGCTCTACGGGAGGCCGGCTCCGGTCGACGAGGTGCTTTAGGGCGACTGCGGAACAGGTGAATCAGGCGGCCGACAACCGCGCCCGCGGCTTAGCGATAGCGTAATCCGCCGGAAACGAAGGCACTTACGCCGGAATCGGCTCCGATCTGGCGGATTACGCGATCGCTAATACGCCCTACATTCAGAGAGCTGCTCTTAACTTAA